>JBCCZL010000013.1:0-38339 GCA_039187775.1 Myxococcota bacterium | reverse complement strand
CGCCCTCGAAGTCGCGCCGGAGTCGGAGGATGCCGCGGCTGCGCTCAGCACGCACGCGCGGGGCCTCGGCCGACTTGACGTGTTGGTGAAGGGTCTCGAAAACGCCCGCGCCCACGCGCCAAAGAACGCCCGAATTCTCCAGCGCCTCGCCCTCGCGTACGACGAAGTGGGGCAGGGCGACGATGCCCGCGTCGCCGCGCTTCAGGCGGTGAAGATTTCTCCGAACCTCGCGCCGGCGCAGCGCCTTCTTGGAGACCTCGAGGCCCGCGCGGGCAACCACGATGCCGCGATCCGCGCGTACTCGGTGGCGGTGCGCTTTCCTCCGCCGCAAGCCAAAGACGAGGCGAGCCTCGCGGATTGCCACCGGCTTGCCGGTCGGCCGGAGCAGGCGTTGACCCATGCGGAAAAGGCGCTCGCGATCGACGGCGAGAGTCCCGAGGCGTACCTGTCCCTTGGTGCGGCGCTCGTCGACCTTGGGCGGATCGACGAAGCGATCGCGACGCTTCAGATGCGGGTTCGACTTCTCGACGACGCCGAGGGCTACTATCGCTACGCGGACGCGCTCCAGCGCGTGCGGCGCTACGACGAGGCGGCGGCCGCAGCTCAACGGGCGCTCCAACACGATCCGACCCATGCCCTCGCCAACTACGCGCTCGGACTCGCCTTGATGCACCTCGGCCGGAGCGGCGAGGCGATCGCGGCGTGGGAACAGGCGGTATCCGGCGCGCCCGAAGATGCTTCGATCCGGGCGGCGCTCGGGTTTGGATATCTCAAGGCGGGTCGCTCGACCGAAGCGGCGACGATGTGCCGCGAAGCGGTCAACCTCGGGCTGAGCGACGCGGAGACGCTCGAGACGTTTGCGCGGCTCTTCGAGAAGCTCGGCCATACCGAAGACGCCCTCGCGTCGTGGCGGCGGGCGGCGGACAATAGCGGGGAGCCGCTCTCGATTCTGAGGAGCTGGGCGGCGCTCTTGATGCGGGAGAACCGTCACGCCGACGCCGTCGATGTGTTTCAGCGCGCAATGCTCGTAGCGCCAAACGACCCTTCGGTGAGGTATGGGTTAGGGGTCTGCTACGCGAGCCTCGGCGAAGGTCGGGCCGCTCGAGCCCAGTACGAAGCGCTGGCGACGCTCGATCCGCACAAAGCGGAAGAGCTTCGCGCTCGCCTTTGAGCTTTTGATCGGCGGTACTAGTCTAGGACCTGGGGGAGAGCGCGCTCGGGTGCCGGTGTTCAACGACCGCGTTCGCCAACTGGAGGATCTGCCTCGCTGCTCGATCGGTGTTGTTTTCCCGGTAGAGCTCGCCTGACACGATTCCCATGGCTCCATCGCTGATGATTCGCACGGTTTCTTGAACCCGCTGGAGTTCCTCCTTCGAGAGGTAGCGCTCGTGAAGTTGGCGACCGAGTTCGTTCGCAAATCGGTCGCGTTCGCGGACCACATGCTCCAAGAGCCGAAGACGGCCAATCCCGTTGACGATCGCTCGCATCCGCGTGGGATGACTGAGATAGGTGCGGGCCACCGCAGAACTGATTCGTTCCAACACGTCACTAAGGCCATCGGCTTCGGAACGCTCGACTTGCTGGAGAAGACGCTGAAAGTTCTCGCGAGTCACCGTCCCGATGAGGGCGCCAAGGAGGGCGTCCTTGTTGACGAAGTATTCGTAGAACGAGCCCACCCCGACGCCGGCGCGCCGGACCAGCGTGCCCAGGGTAAGTTGATCGAGGGTTTCCCCGCGGCTCAGGAGTTCGTCCAGCGACTCGATGAGCGCTTCGACGAGCGCGCGGGAGCGGGCCTGCTTCGGGGGCCGGCGGAGGAACTTCCGAAATGCCGATTCGGTCTTTTCTTCGTCGGTGGGCTGCTCTCTTGCCGCTTCCATGGCTCAGTGACTGTCAGGGTAAGGGATAAGGGTTCGATGACGCGAGCCACACCTCAGCGGAGGCACGATCCAGTGAGCGCGTTCGCCGTATTGTTGTCGCTCCGGCACTCCGGAATGCTCGCCGGAACCTGAACCTCACCGAACAGCGGACTCTGGCCGTTCACGAGGTCGCGGTTGGGCACTGGGAAGCGGAGCGCTTCGGCCTGGGCCGGATAAAGCGGAACCGTCGTGGTCTGGGTTCCGAGGGATGCGCCGGGTGCGGCAGGAGTGCCCTCGAAGAGGCTCACGGTGGCGCCGCGGGGAAGCACCGACTCGCCAAGGTTTCGCACCGTCGCGAGTACCGCGGGGTCGTTTTCGCACGAGGGCGACAGAGTCAGCGTCGCGTCGGTGGCGGCGAACTGGTTTCCTGGCTGTCGATTGGTTCGAAAGTTGTTGAGGCCAGGGGTCGAGTAGTTGTCGGGCTCTCGGGCGGGCACCGTGCCGTCGTCCTCGATGTTCGTGATGTGGTAGTCGTGCTGGTTCCAGACCGAGCGCGTGCGGACCCACGTGCCCGCATCGTTGCCAAACACCCGGAGGCCACTTCGGCGCGTCGTCGGATCGGCGAGGCAGCTGAAGTAGCGCGCGTTCGACACCACGACGATATCGGCCTGCCCGTCGCTATCCACATCGGCGACGATCGGCATCTCGAGAATCGTCCCGTTGGTGTTGCAGGTCTCGAAGAGCACCCGCGCACCGCCCGCCCCGTCGCCCTGACCTTCGTAGATGCGGAAGAATCGCTGGTCGGCATAAAGCACCTCCGACCGCCCGTCTCCGTTGAAGTCGAAGACCGAGCTTCCGGTCTGGGCGGATGTGCAGTCGTCGGTTCGCTCCGTCCAAAGAAAGGTCTCCGCATCGCTTGCCGCCAGATCCACGAGCTTGGCTCCATCGAACACCGAGTACCCCACCCCGCCGGCGGTGGCGATATCGGGGATCCCATCCCCGTTCACGTCGGCGGCGGTGGGTGGGCCACCCCCGTGGATGCGTCCATTGGTCGGTGTGCCGTCGCCGCGAAGCGGGCACATCGTCGGGTCGAGGGGACCGTTGATGTCGACCGGACCGCGGATCATCGTCACCCCCGCCGCGCCGTCATAGCGAAACACCGAAAGGGTGTGGCTGCTCCAGTCGACGGCGACGATTTCGGGAAGGCCTCCCGGCTCGAGATCGGCGGCGAGCGGATACCAGGCCGCACTCGTTTGAGTGCCCGCGTTGGCGATCGTGGTGAAGCTTCCTCCGGTGAGTCGAAAGATCCGACCGTTTCCGATGACTTCGAGCTGGCCGTTTGCATCACCGTCGACATTCATCGCGATCGGTCGTCCGATCGACTCGGGAAACGTGAAACGGGTGGTCCCGTCGACGCCGCTGAGCGCAACCCCTGCCGCCAAGACCTCGGGTTGGCCGTTCTGGTCGAGATCGGCGATCACCGGCATGAGGCAGGATTCGGTTCCCGTGCCCCGCCATAGCTCTTCGAGCTGTCCCATCGCGTTGACGTGAAACGCCACGACCTCTTGGCGCTCGTTGCCGCATGCCACGATCTCGTTGCCCGGCTGTCCGTCGATGTTGCCCGCGGCAAGGTAGGTCCAGGTGTCGGTGACATCGCGAATCCGCCACTTCTCGACGAGGGTGCCATTGTCGACCGAGAGCACGACGAGGTCTCCGGCCCGGTCGGTCCCGTCGGTCTCGCTGGTGGTGAACACGATCTCAGGGATGTCGCGCCCGGTGACTCGACCGTCGCAGTCGTCGTCGTCAAGCTGGATCACGATCGGCGAGTTTCGGATGTCGGTCGCGTTGGGGGGCGCTCCATCCCCGTCGAACATGCCCCAGGAGTAGAGCTCGGTGACCTCGAAGTTGGCGGCCGGGGGCACGAAACTGCACTCCGCAATGCAGTCGGGGTTGGCCGGATCTGGCGTCACGCCGTCCATGCAGGACGGCGGCCGGGGCAGGCAGCGCCCGTTGATGACCGGCGCTCCGTCACACATTCGCATCGTGTCGCCGAGCAGCGACTCGCAGTATTCGCCCGCCGCACAGTCATCTTCGCTTTGGCACTCGGATCCGATCGGTACGCAGCGGTTGAACGAGCACAGGTCCATCTCCGCGCAGCACGCGCCACCGCAGGTTTGCGCCGCGGGACAGCAGGTGCCGTTGATGCACGTGCCGTCGCCGCAGTCTTCGGTGCAGGCCGGTGCATCGATCGCGCCGTCGACCCGGGCCTGCCCATCGGTTCCTGCATCGAGGCCCTGGCAACGACCGTCGATGCACATCTGATCGGCGCGACAGTCCGACTGCGAGGTGCATGGCGAACCGCCGCTCCCATCCGCCGAGCAGCCGGCTATCAACAGCACCGCCATCATTCCGGCGCGGGCTCGCGCGGGCCATCGAGAGGAGTGCGAAGGAGACGGCGCCCCCCGACCGAAGCGGGCCTCATCCTTCATCCCCATACTCCTCCTCACACTTTCACCATGGCACGAACGGCGCCACCGCCCACTCGGATTCCGAGCTGAAGCTAAGTTCTTACGATCATACGGAGACGAGGCGACGCCGGACAGCCCCATCGGTTTCACGAGCCGGTCAGACGCCGCGCGAGACCGGCACGAAAATCGGCCGGGTGAGATCGGTTGCCGAGGTGGCTCTTCTCACGCTCAGAAGAACTCGATGTAGCGGCCTTTTCAATGGACTCGTTCGGCGGATTCGATCCATCACCACGAGACGTGACTCGATACCCGCGGAAGCCACCGCGAAGAGGCGGTCGCCACCGACTTGGAGCGGGCCATCGCACCGGGACGACGTGAGGGTCACCGACAGCACGTCCTGGGCAGAGGTAAACCCACGGCAACCGGCAGTCTCGGGCTCTCCCGAGATCGCCTCATCTGGCTCGTGGGCCGAGGCTTCTTCTGCCAAGGCCCGACGCGATCGTGGAGCACGACCTCGTCGGGCATAGGGAACGGAAGTCGAGCTCTCTCCAAGCCCACGTGCGGGGGGCGCGCCCAACGGCCGCCGGAACGTTTGGCATGCCATCAGAGAGCGTAGCGGCTACATTGCGCCGATGGTGTTGGCCTTAGTCACCGCGTTCGTTGCAGTCGCGATCGGGCTTGGTCTCGCTCTCAAACGAACCGGTGCATTGGCGGCGCCGATTCAGACGTTTGCGGTGGTGGCCGCAGTGGTCGTGGTAGTGGCCCACCTTCTCCCGACGGCGCTCGCGCATATCGGCTTGTGGGCGCTGCTTGCCGCCGCGATCGCATTTGTGGTCCCGCTGGCGATCGAGCGACTCACCCGTTCCGGAAGTGGTGCCCGGGTTTCCAAGCACGACATCGAGCTCGCCTACGCGGCGTTGGTGGTCCATCAGTTCGGAGATGGCCTCGCGCTCGGTGCCTATACGTCGCACGCGCACGCCGACCATATGCATGTGGAGGTCTTGGCTGCGATCGGCGGACACATGATCCCGGTGACGATGCTTCTCCTTTCGCGCATCGTCAGCGTGCTCGGACCGACCGCGGCGATCGCGCGTGGAGCAGGGCTCTTTGCAAGCACCGCCATCGGAGTCGTCGCGGTGCGCTGGGTTCCTGCCGAGTGGGCGCACACCGCCGAGGGGTGGGTCGCCGCGATCGTGTCCGGCCTCCTCATTCACGTGGTCACTCACGGTGTCGATACGCGACATCCCCAAAAGACCGGGCCTCGGATCGCGAACATGTTGGCCGTCGTCGTGGGGCTTTCGCTCCTCTTTGCCGCGCCCCACGACCATGGGGAGGGCGATGGCCATCCCTCGGTGCAAGGAGAAGTCGGCCATGCGTTCGTCGACCTGCTTCTTGATACCGCTCCCGCGTTGGTGCTCGGGCTCGCCATCGGAGCGTTGCTCCAGCTTTTTGGAAGTCGGATCCCCGTCGAGTGGCTCCGCCGCGGGGGGTCGTTTCGGCAAGCCGTGCGCGGCGCGGTAGTGGGCCTGCCCCTCCCCCTCTGCGCCTGCGGCGTGCTGCCGGTGGCCCATTCGCTTCGGACGCGAGGCGCGTCGGCGGCGCTCGTGGTTTCGTTTCTCCTCGCGACACCTGAGCTTGGCGTCGAGACGTTCGCGCTGACGGTACGGTTTCTTGGGTGGGAGTTCGCGGGAATTCGACTCGGGGCGGCGGTAGTGGTCGCGGTGGTGGCAGCTCTGGTCATGGCCGCGGCGAGTCGCCGCCGTTCGTTGCAGGATGAGGCGCTGGGTCGCCGGAGCGTGTTCCCGGTGGCCGCGGAGGTGAAGAAACAGCCATGGTGGACTCGGTTCATCGGGCATTTCGACGAGCTACTTCACCACGTGGG
Organism: Myxococcota bacterium; assembly: GCA_039187775.1. Taxonomy (GTDB): domain Bacteria; phylum Myxococcota_A; class Polyangia; order Polyangiales; family JBCCZL01; genus JBCCZL01. The sequence continues at coordinate 32,133 of JBCCZL010000013.1, read as the reverse complement.
TCCGTGGACGCTTGTCGGGCTGATCGCGGCGGCCTACGTGCAAGCCGCGCTTCCTGACGGGTCGCTTCACACGCTCGGCGATTCCGGGTTGGACATTGTCGTGGTGTCGCTCATCGCGATCCCGAGCTATGTGTGTGCCGCTTCGGCCACCCCGCTGGCGGCGGTTCTTCTCGCGAAGGGGATGTCTCCCGGAGCGGTGCTGGTGGCCCTCCTGCTGGGTCCGGCCACGAATGTGGCGACGCTCGGGTTCCTTCGAAATCAGTTTGGAGGGCGGGCGACGCTCTTCACGGTCGGTGGCCTCGTGCTGATCACCTGGGGACTCGCGCTCGGGTTCAACGCGGTGCCGTTTTCGATCGATCTACCGGTACGCGCGGAGAACCATAGGCACGAGGCGGATTTCGTGGGGATCGGCGCGACAGTTCTGCTCGGAGTGGTGGTGGTCCGCGCGCTTTGGACGCAGGGCCTCATCGGCTGGATGAGCACGTTGGGGGAGTCCTTCGGCGGGCATGGTCACGGTCATTCTCACGGTCACTCCCACGGCCACTCCCACGGCCACTCCCACGGAGAGGCGTTGTTTTCGGATGAGGATTGACGCCCCGGTACAAGTAAGAGAAGCGGGCTGACAACTTCGGGGGACGAGGTCATTAATTGCCTCACCATGACGCGCAAGTAGCCGAAATTCGGTGCGGAGGACGGCGGGCCTCGACTCCCTAGGGGCCTTGGTACTGGCTTCGCGATAGACTTCGCGGATGTCTGCCTATCGGGGGATTGATTCCGCTCTCGCGGCACGGCTTCAAGTGCTCGACCGTGCGATCGCGGAAGCGGAGGCTCGCTTGTCGGCTGACTTTTGGTCGAAGGTTGCACCCGATCTCGAGCTTGCTCGTCCTCGGAGCGCGTCGCCCGATGAGCTCCCGTCACAAGAGCTCGTCGAAGAGCGAAGAGTGCGTCTTTCGGCGCTCGAGAGTGTACTCGCCGACCTTGATTCGATCGAAGCGCACTGGGCCACGGCTCCCGCCGCGGTGGCGCCAACGGATCGAGAGCAACCGGCCGCTCCCGCTACGTTCTTTCCGCGCGAGACGCTGGACCCCGAGGTGAGGCGGCCCCTTGCCGCCGAAGACTGGATCGGCTTTGTTCAGCATTTCCGGTCGCACGTTCCCGGGTTGGTGCTGAGGCGTCGGAGCGGTGGGCGCTGGGGACACGCGATTCGCATCGATGACGTTCCGATCGACCTTCAGGCCGCCGCAATGATGGGCGGCAACAACAATCGTCGCTTCTCGGCGGCGGTGGCGACATCGGTCAGCCCGGCGGCGGGCCCACTTCGGCTAGACCCGGAGGGCTTCTTCCAGGATCTCCTGGAACTCGTGGGCCTTCGTCGGGAGATCGAGCTTGGCGACGCGCGGTTCGACCCCGTATTCATCATCCGCGGACATGAACCGAGCGTCCGAGGTCTTCTGACCTCCGCGGTCCGTACCGACCTCCTGAAGCTTTCGGTGGAGACGACCGCGCGCTTACTGGTGGACGATCGCCGAGCGATCCTTCAGTTCATCCTTCCGGTATCGGGGGAAGCGATCGAAGCCGCGCTTCGAGTGATCACGGCGCTGCACCGAGCTCCCCCACCGTCAAGCCTCCGCGCCGGGCCGACGAAGCCGACATCCTCGTAGGCTGCGCCTCCGGCGTTGATTCAGATCGCTCGGGCGGAGGTTGCTTCGATAGTGATGAGCTTGCGGTCTTTGGGGCTACGAATCGGGGGTGGTGCATGACCCACCGTGTCTCGCCAGAAGTGCTCGTCCTCGAGGAGCCGGCGAGTGGCCTGAAGGTGCCCGTCTTGGCTGAAGAGACAGCCACCCGTTCGGAGCAACGGGAAGAGTTCCTTGATGCAGGTTTCGGTGGAGGCGATGAGGTCGACGTCCAGCAGTCCTACATCTACGGCCTCGTTCCAGGGCGGCAGGGTTTCGGCAAAGAGACCTTTGTGAAATGTGCAGACGGATGGTTCGCCGAACTCTTCGACTCGCCGCTGCACCGCACCGAGGCGGCCACGAAACGCGCCTTTCTTGAATCGAATGGGCGTGCCATCGAGCAGGCGGTGTTGTTCCCGGTTCTCCGGAATGCCTCGGAAGGTGTCGAACACGTGGAGCTCAGCGCCGGCCACCGCGCAGACGAGGCTCAGTTTCGCGGTGCTTGCGCCGCTTCCTGCGCCGCATTCCACAACCCGGAGGTCGGGCTGCCCCGCTCGAATCAAGATCCGATCGCTGACTTGAAGAAGCTCCGCCATGGTGTGGTAGCCGCGGAGCGCGTTGCTGATCCGAATCCAACGCCGAAGGACCCCAAGCCGGGTGGGCAGCGAACACATCGGGTACGAGGCCCGAAGGAACCGAAGGACCGCATGTCGGTCTCGGCGAAGGAGAAATCGAAGCGTCTGCATCCTGCGCCCGACCGTACCCGGGCCCCGCGGAATGAGCCGGCGCTCGCGGCGCCACCGCTCGGGGTTCCCGTCCCCGATGACCACTCCGTAGGTCACGGTCGGGTCGGCGGCGGCGAGTGGCCTTCGGGAAGCGCGAACCGAAAGCTGTCGACGATCGGCGCAAGTTCGGTTTCGAGCGCTTCGAGCGTTTCTTCCCTCGAGCCCTCCATACGGCGAAAGGCGAGGATCACCACCCCGGGCCCGTTCGGCGTCATTCCCAATGTCCCGCTGGCGTCGACGGTGAACGGCCGGGCGATCGGTAGGAGCCGAACCACGTACTCTCCCCCGAGTTCGCCATCGCCGGAAACCGTGATCACCGAATCCTGCCGCGGAAGCTCCGAGCCATGAAGAACTTCGGTGCCGGGGGTGGCCTCGCCGAACGTGCTGCCCTCGGGAAACGCCGCGGCAAGAAGACCGCGGCCCACCATGCGAAGCGTCTGAGCATTGACCGCGCCGCGCATGCCTCCGAGCCCCACTCGCTGCACGATTTGGTCGTCGGGCATATCGGTCAACGTCGCGTAGTTGTGACCGTCACAGGTTTCCACCGCCCAGCCCTCGGGATACATCAACGAAAATCCCTCGAGGTCGAAGTTGGGTCCCTGGTCCGGGCAGCCCGCCGGCTGCGTGTGCGTCGCGAACCCATCGAGCTCGGTGGTGACCGGAGCAAAGAACGCCGGATTGAGCGTTGCCAGGGTCGAGCGGCCCGAGAACGGTTCCGATGTCTCCTCGGCCCCTTCGTCAGTTTCCCCCGAGGCCGCACCTTGTTCCGAACCCGCGAGGCTTTCTTCGAGGTCGGGTTCGGGCTCCGACTGGACCGGCTCAGGTGCCGAGCCTTCGCCGTCTGCATCGTCGGGGCAGCCCAACAGCAGGACGGCGAAGAGGGCCGCGTGGATGGGTGAACACCAAACTCGCATGCGGCCCTTGTACCACGTTCGACTTCACTGAATCCGAACGCCCGCCGCCTCCATCTCGCCGATCGCCCGTTCACTGTCGCCGGGCCGAAGGTCCACGCCGCGGCATCCGTCCCGGAGAAGATGGGTCGCGAAGCCTTCGCTCGCGGCATCGAGGGCCGTGAACTTCACGCAGTAATCGGTGGCCACGCCCAGGCAATAGACCTCGTCGACGCCCTGTGTACGGAGCCAGTCCGCGAGTCCCGTGTCGTGGCGGCGCCCGTTGTCGAAGAACCCGCTGTAGCTGTCGACGGTCCGATCCGTTCCTTTGCGAAACACCCGATCGAACTTCTCGATGGCGAGCCCATCCACGAATGCCGCCCCGGAACTGTCCTGCACGCAGTGGACGGGCCACAGCACCTGTTCGAGTCCGTGAAGGTCGATCACCTCGCCCGGTGTCCTCTCATGATTTGCGGCAAAGGAACCGTGGTCCCGAGGATGCCAGTCCTGCGTCGCCACAACGTAGTCGTAGCGGTCGCCCTTGCGGCGAAGCTCTCGGTTGGCCACCGCGATGACCTCGGTTCCCGCGGGGACGGGGAGCGAGCCGCCGGGCATGAAATCGTTCTGAAGGTCGATGAGGATCAGGGCACGGACCATGGGTACTCCTTTGGATGGCAGGCCTGGTCACCACTCGAAGGCATACCCCTGCCGTTCGAGCTCGTTGTATTTGCGCTTGTTAAAGCGGTAGAGCCGGGCCGGACGTCCCGATCCGGCTTTCCGGGTCTCGTCGAGCTCCACGAGGAGCTTCGACGCGAGGACTTTTTTTCGAAAGTTCCGCTTGTCCAAGTCGGTGTCGAGAATCGTTTCGTAAAGATGCTGAAGTTCGGGCAGCGTGAACCGCCGCGGCAACAGCTCGAAGCCGATCGGCTGATAGCGCACCTTCCCCCGAATCCGTTTGACGGCGAGATCGAGGATTTCATCGTGGTCAAATGCGAGCGATGTCACTTCGGAAACCCGAAACCACCGGGCGTCGCGGGCATCGGTGGCGGCGCGGATGCGGTGGTCGCGGATGTTCACGAGTCCGTAGTAGGCGACCGAGACGGTACGCGTCCGAGGGTCCCGTCCGGGGTCGGCGAACGTGTAGAGCTGTTCGAGGAACACGCTTTCGATGCCCGTCTCTTCTTGAAGCTCACGGCGCACCGCTTCTTCCAGGGGCTCGTCGATGCCCACGAAGCCTCCAGGAAACGCCCAGGCGCCCTTAAACGGCTCGGCGCCGCGCTCGATGAGGAGAACCGAGAGACCACCCTCGTCCAGCCCAAACACCACGGCGTCGACGGTCAGGGCAGGCCGCGGGTACTTGTAGCGATAGGTCACGCCTTGGATTCCTCCCGGAGGGGAAGCGCCATCAGCTCTTCGAGTTCCTGCTGAAAACCTCCGTTCAGGATGGGAAAGCGGCACCAGGTTTTTGGATCGAGATTCTTGTCGTCGAGGTGAAACGACGGAGCGTAGCGCTCCCGCTTCCATTGGTTTCGGCACCAGAGAACAAAGAAACGACGGATCCACTCGCGGAGCGTTGCGCGGTCGAGCTCCGGTTGCGTTTCCGAGAGCACGCGAAAACACTCGATCGGACTGCGCTTGTCGCCGATTGCGAGCTCCTCGATGGCATCGAGCATCGGGTAGGGCATCAGGTCCGCTTCATCGGTTTGCGCTGCTTCCTGAGGTCGAAGCTCCGCGGTCGGGGCCTGCACGTTCACCTTGGCGAGCACGGGAATCGGTCCGAGCCCCATCGGCCCTTCCTCTTCCATCCAGCGAAGCCATCGTCGAAGAAACGCTTTGTCGATCCCGGCGATCGGACTCAGTCCGCCCGCGGTATCTCCGTCCATCGTGGCGTAACCCACGGCGGCCTCGGAGCGGTTGCTCGTCGCAAGAAGCACCGCGTTCTTGAGGTTTGCGAGCATCCAGATGCTCGGCGCGCGCACCCGTGCCTGGATATTCTGGAGCGTGATGTCGTCGGTTTCCCAGCTCAGACTCCGGCCGAACGCTTCTTCGATCCGCTCTCGATAACCCGTCACGAGCCCATCGACATCGAGTTCGTGATGGCGTGCGCCGACCGCCTCGGCGACCGCCCGGGCAGCGTCCTGCGTTACCTCCGAGCTGTTTGCGGTCGCCTGGTAAGCGGTGGTGAGGAGCGCTTCGACCCACTCTTCGGGCTTCTCCGCGAGGGCCAGGTAGGCAAGCCGCTTCCGCACGCCGTCTGGCCCCAGATCGATCGCCGCGTGCCGCAGCATCAGCGAGACGAGCACCGCGACCGCGGCCGAGTCCGCGCCGCCGGAGAGCGAGACGACGTAACCGCGCGACCGACTCTTTCGAAGGTAGTCGAAGAGGCCGAGCGCGAGGGCCCGAGTGAATTCTTCTTCTTTGAGCCGCGGGCTTTCCTCCCATTCGGCGCGTTCGCCGACCGGCGGTTCGTAGCGTGCGTCCGGATAGTCAAAGGGTGCTTTCACGCAGGTATTGGCCTCGGCTTCCACCGCCGGCTGAAAGCTTGGACGCCGCGCTCGAATAGATCGGGTGTGATCGATATCGATGACCGCCGTGGTCAGCCAGCCGTCCCCAAACTTGAAGCGTGGCCCTTCCGCGATCGTCTCGCCGGTTTCCGCGATCAGGGTTCCTCCGTCATAGATCGCTCGGCCTGCTTCGTTTCCGAGAAGGTTGGCGTAGAGATAAGCCGCGCCGAACGCGCGTGAACCCTCGAGCACGAATCGACGCCGCACTGACTGCTTGTCGAAGGCGAAGTGGCTGGCGCTCGGATTGAGGAAGACATCCACGCCCCGGAGCGCGAGTCGAGTTCCTGGCCGGTCCGCGACCCAGGCGTCTTCGCACACTTCGAAGCCGAAGCGCACGCCGCCGACGTCGTAGTGCAGGTCGCCCATCGGGTAGCGCTCGCCCTCGAGTTCGACCTCGGCAACTTCGCCGACCGGCCACGGCTTGAACCACCGGGGCTCATAGTGGATGCCGTCGCCTGCGAGGAACTGCTTGGCGGTGAAGCCGATGATTCGCCGGTCGACGATCAGCGCCGCGGTGTTGTAGAGCGCGCCGAGGTGCTGGACGGGAAGGCCAACGCTGACGATCATGCCTTCGGTTTCCGGAGCCAGCTCATCGCGAAGCATGAGGAACGCTCGGCGCTGGAGTTCGGGCGCGGAGAATAGGTCTTCGCAGTTGTAGCCGGTCACCGCGAGTTCGGGGAGGCAGAGCACCGTCACTTTCGCCTGCTTGGCGGCGTGAATCTGCTGGAGCAGCCGAGACGCATTGCCCCTCCAGTCGAAGGGAAGCTGATTGACGGCGGATACGCCGACTTTGATGAGTTTCATGGACCGACTCTTTTCCTCGCGCCCGCTTCGTCTTCCTGCACGGCCGCGTCCCTATCCTGCGCCGCGACGCTCGTTTGCGCGGCAGCGATACAGGCTTCCTGCGCTTCGTGGGTCGCTGCATCGATGCGAACCGGCGCGCTGAACGCAAGTCCTCGAGCATCGAGGGCCCGTTGGCGAGCTTCGTGGAGCGGCGTTCGAGCCCTCGCCCGCTTGCCGTTCCGGACGGCCGGCGAAAGGAGCTCCCGAACTTCCCCGAAGCCGGCGAGCGACGGAGCAGCTTCGCCCGAAGGGTGCCGAAGTTCGCTTCCCTCGCGGATGGCACATTTCACGTCGTGAATCACATCGGCCACGATCGCACCGTCGTTTACGAAGCGGTGCGCGGTGAGCTCTCCGGGGAGCGATGTCTTGATGCGGTCCTCGGAAAGCTTGATTCGGGGCTGCATCGCCCCGTCGGCCGCGGCGATTGCGGAGAGCTTGTACACGCCGCCGAGTGCGGCCTGCGGGTGTCCCGTCGCGAGGCGGGTACCGATGCCCCAAGTGCCGATCTGCGCTCCATCGGCCTTGAGCTCGCGAATGCGCGCCTCGTCCAGATCGTTGCTCGCCACCACCGTCGCGTCGTGAAGACCGGCCTCGTCGAGCGCGGCCCGCGCCATCTTGGAGAGCGCGACGAGATCGCCCGAGTCGAGGCGAACCCCAAGAAAACGATGCCCCTTCGCTTGAAGCCGCCTCCCAACCTCCACCGCGCGACGCACTCCCGCCTCGGTGTCATAGGTGTCGACGAGGAGGACGCAGTTATCGGGCATCGCTCGAGCGTAGGCGTCGAAGGCCTCGGTTTCGGTGTCGAAGGCCATCACCCAGCTGTGGGCGTGGGTGCCCGCGACGGGAATTCCGAACTGCTGACCCGCGAGCACATTGCTCGTCGCGTCGACGCCCCCGAGATACGCCGCGCGGCTCGCGCTGAGCGCGCCATCGATTCCCTGGGCGCGCCGGAGGCCAAACTCGAGCACCTGGTCGTCGCCGGCGGCGGCCCGAATGCGCGCGGCCTTGGTGGCGATCAGCGTTTGAAAGTTCACCAGCGTCAGGAGCGCCGTTTCGACGACCTGCGCGGCGATGAGCGGCCCGGTCACCCGAAGGAGCGGTTCCTGCGCAAACACCAGCTCTCCCTCTTCGACCGCGTCGACGTGAAGGTGGTCGCCGAGGTGGCCGAGGCGTTCGAGTAGCGCCGCGTCGAAGAGCCTGCCTCCAGCAGGGTTCGGAACTTCGGCCAGGTAGCGGCGCTCTTCCGGGCCCAATCCACTCTCGACGATCCAGTCGACCGCATCGTCGATGCCTCCGGCCACCGCGTAGTCGCCTCCGAACGGTGCGCGTCGAAAAAACAGGTAGAAGGTTGCCGTCCGTTCGGCGATGCCCGACCGAAGGTATCCCTGGGCCATGGTCAGCTGGTAGAGGTCGGTGAGCAGTCCGAGGGACGAGCGGTAGCGCTGGTGGACGGTGGTGTCGTCGGTGCGAATGACAGCCTCCTCGCGGTGATGGGAGCCTCAGGTTTTATGGCTGTGTAGTTTAGTGTTGTTTGTACACTTAATCATGGGTCCGATCGACAACGAAGTCAAGCTCTAGCCCGGATCGGTCACCAGAGGTGATGGATCGCGTTCGAAAGTGCTGGATTCCCGCGGACCACGGAAGGGAACACGCCGCAGCGGTACTCGACGTACCGCGAGGACGGCTCGAGGGAGAAGAACGGGGAGAAGGCCAGGGGAAGGCAGCGCTTTCGGGCGCGAGACACGCCGACGGGTGACCGATCCGGGCTAGTCCGCGCCCTCGAGAATGCCAACGAACCGAAGGGTCGGTGCCTGGGCTTCCTTCGCTTCGGATCTTCGAAGCTCGAATCGGACGAACCAATCGAGCGACTCCTCGTCATCGACCAGCACCTGTTCCACCGTCCACCCCTCTTCGGTGGGCAGGATGCGGGTGTGGACGGGAGCCCGAGCCCGCGGGTCGGTGCGCGGAGGGCCGTGGGCGGCGACGAAAGGAGCCGCGGCGACTTCGAGCTGCGACTCGCTGAGATCCCGGGGCTCGTGCAGGGCCGAGAGAGCGCGCCCGTAGTGTCCACGGCTCAACGCCTGCACGAATCGAAACGCGGCGTTTCGAATCAGGACGGTAAACGCACGCTTGTCGGACGTGATATCGACCTCCTTCGGCTCTTCCGGCAGAGCGGTCGGCGCCTCCTCCGGATTGCGCAACTTCTCCCATTCGTCGAGGAGACTCGAGTCAACCTGCCGCACCACTGCGCCGAGCCAGTCGGTGACGTCGTAGAGCTCGTCGTTCTTCAGGTCCTCCGGCACCGTTTGCACCGTGGCTTTGTACACGTCGGAGAGATAGCGAAGGAGCACCCCTTCGGAGCGGGACAGGCCGTACTCCTTCACGTATTCATTGAACCCGGCGGCTCGCTCGTACATGTCTCGGGCGACCGACTTCGGGCGAATGTTCTCACCGACCCAGGGATGCTGTTCTGCGAACGCGTTGTAGCTCTCGTAGATGAAGTCCCGGAGCGGTTTCGGCCACTCGAGCTTTTCGAGGATCTCCATGCGCTCCTCGTATTCAACGCCCTCCGCTTTGAGCTCGTTGATGGTGTCGGTCTTGAGCTTATCGAGCTGCCGAAGGAGCACCACGGTCGGGTTTTCCTGCACCGCCTCCACCAGCGTCAGAACATCGAGGGCGTGCTCCGGGCTTTCTTTATCGAGCTTTTCGATGGTGTCGATCACCCACAGGCCGAGGCTCTGGTTGAGGGAAAAGTCCTCCTGAAGGTCGAGATTGACCCGCACTTTTCGACCTCGCGAATCGGGCTCGCGGTCCATTTCGACCACTCCCGCTTCGAGCAGGGAGCGAAACATCGCCACCGCCCGGCGCGCGATTCTTCGCTTCATGACGTGCGACTCGTGGGATCGGCCGACGAGTTCGCGGACCGCTCGGCAGCCATCGCCCGGCCGATCGAGAAGCAAGAGCAGTGTGCCGTGGGTGACGGTGAAGCTCGAACGAAGCGGCTCGGGATCGGATTCGATGAGCTTTCGGTACGTGCCCTCGTCCCAGTGGGCGTAGCCCCGCTCCGGCGCCTTTTTGCGAACCAGCTTTCGGAGCTTCTTGGCGTCGCCCCCCGCCTTCGACTCCATGGCCCGGTTTTCGATCACGTGCTCGGGAGCCTGGGCCACGACGCTTCCGCGATCGTCGTATCCCTTGCGCCCCGCGCGCCCTGCGATCTGCTGGAAGTCGCGCACCGTAAGGATGCGAGTCTTTTCGCCGTCGTACTTGCACAGCTTCGTGAACAGCACGGTGCGGATCGGAATGTTGACGCCGACGCCGAGGGTATCGGTGCCGCAGATCAGCTTCAGGTGACCCTTCTGGGCAAGGCGCTCGACCAGGCGCCGATACTTCGGAAGGAGACCGGCGTGGTGCACTCCCACCCCATGCTGCACATACCGGCGAAGCTCTTTCCCGAATGGGGTGTCGAAGCGAAAGCCGCCGATCTCCGATTTGATCGCGGCCTTTTGGTCTTTGCTCAGGAAGTCCACACTCATGAGGTTCTGCGCCTGTTCCGTCGCTGAACGCTGGGTAAAGTGGACGATATAGACGGGGATCTGGTTCGCCTCGAGGAGCTCGCCGATGGTCTCGTGGAGGGGGATCTCTTTGTAGACGAAGTCGAGCGGGACCGGACGTTCGGTGCTCTTGACCAACGCGGCGGGGTGGCCGGTTCGCTCCTCGAGTTCTTTTTGAAAAAACTCGGTCCGTCCCATCGTGGCGGACATGAGGAGAAAGGTCGCCTTCGGGAGGATCAGGATGGGGATCTGCCACGCCGATCCTCGGTCTCGATCGGAATAGTAGTGAAACTCGTCCATCACCACGTGGTCTACATCGGCCGCGGGACCGTCGCGGAGCGCGAGGTTCGCGAGGATTTCCGCGGTGCAGCAGATCACCGGAGCGTCTCGATTGACGCTCGCGTCGCCGGTCATCATGCCGACGTTGTCGGCGCCGAGGTCTCGGCACAGGTCAAAGAACTTCTCGCTCACGAGTGCTTTGATGGGAGCCGTGTAAAAGGAGCGTTGACCGAGCGCGAGAGCCCGAAAGTGCGCGGCGAGGGCGACCAGGGATTTTCCGCTGCCCGTCGGCGTATTCAGAATGACGTGCTTGCCGGCGAAGATCTCGAGAAGCGCTTCTTCCTGAGCGGGGTACAGTTCGAGGCCCTTCTCGCTCGTGTACTCGAGGAAGGCTTCGAGAAGGCTGTCCGGGTCGGGGTTGGCAGGAAGGGTGAGAGAAGGACTCATCGTGGGTTGCGATCGGAGAAAAAGCGACGCGGACGACAATACGTGGGCGGCGCGGAGGAAGGCTGCGCGGACACGGGAATACCTCGGCCCACCGCTAGAGCGCTAGGTTGTCCTCGAACTCGGTGAGGGGAACGGCCTGGGTGGCGCCGAAGGATGGCGACACCGAGAAGTCCCCTTCGCTGACCGGTGCGCCGAGGTCGAACCGGAACGGAAGGCGGTTGAACTGGGGAAACATGGCGCGAACGCCGAGGCCCACCGCGTGGTGGAGCTCGATGTCGCTCGCGTCGGCGTACACCGTGCCGACGTCGTAGAACAGCACCACCCCGAGCTGGACCGACCAGATTTCGAGGGGCAGGGTTCGGATTTCGACATTGCCCGCCAAGAGGTTTCCGCCGCGCTCGAAGAACGCCTGGCTGACGAAGCCGCGAAGACCGTTGTCGCCGCCGAGGGAAACGAGGGTGCGGTTGGTGTCGTTGTCCCGGCCCTCCCAGCGGAATCGAAACGCCATGCGAGCGAAGCCCACGACGGGAGTCGCGCCGCGCAGCTCGGCCCGAAGGCGCTTGTTCACGACGTTGCCGTTTTCGAGGCGCGCCGCGCCAAAGAGCGATCCCTCGAGGAGAAAATCTCCGAACCCCAAGATGTAGCCGTAGTCTGCTTCGAAGGTGACGGAGTCGGTCGATGAACCGAGCCCGCTTACCGGAAAGCCCACTTGGAGGGAAACCGACGGTCCCGTTCGCACACTCTCGGTGATGCCGTAGGCAGCGAGGTTTTCGTAGTCGTTGAAGGTTGGGAGGAACAGGTCGTAGCTGAGGACCGGGCCGATGTCCCGTCGCTCCTGCGGGAGTACGTCGCGGGCAAAGGCTTCGGCCTGCGCCTGGGTCCGGCCTTCGACTTCCAATAGCTCGGTGTCGATTTCATCGTAGGCAAATCCGACGCCGAAGGTTTGCTTAAACCGTTCGCCGTGGCGATGGAGGAGAAACGCGGAGGCCTCGTATTCGCGCTGGCGCCATTCCTGGGGAAGCGCCTCTTCTTCGGGCGTATCGGGGATGTCGTAGGTCAGGAGTTCACCGCCGCGGAACTGGCGCTCGATTTCGGTGAGGACCGAGCCTTCAACGGCGAAACCCCAGCGCTGGGCAAGGTCGTAGAACGGGCTGCGAACGGAGAGGAACCCGAAGAACCCTTCGAGGTCGCCGCTTTCGCGATTGAAGATGAAGTCGATCGCCTCGCTGAGCCGGACCGGACCGTTGGCGACTCGACGATCGACATAGGTCTGACCGACGCTAAAGGTGTCGGGCACGAGAAAGAACCGCACCGTGCCGCGCTTCTGGAGGCCGAGTACATTGCGTTCGCTGAGCTGGAGCGAGAGATTGTCGAGGGTTGAGCCGGTGACCTGAAAGTTGCTCTCGAGGCGAAGGCTCCACAGGTCTCGCGTGTAGACCAGCACGCCCACTTCGTCGTTGGGAGCCTCGACCGGAACGACCCGCACGTAGGAGAAGATGGCGAGGCTGTAGAGGTTTCGGCGGGTCTCCTCGGCCCGATCGATGGAGTAGGCTCGGCCTTCCTGAAGGAGGAGCTCGCGATCGACCACGCTCTCGCGGGTCAGGGTGTGAAAGATGTTGGCCCAGGTGAGCCAGCCAAAGAGGCCGCCGTCCTCCTCGATAAACACATCCTCCCGGACCACTCGGATGAAGGCGATGGTTCGTCCTTCGGCGTCGGCCGGCTCGATCGGGGTGAGGCCTTCGCGTTCCATCACCGCGGTAGTGCGGGTGCGCTCGTAGGTCGAGGGGCGCTCGGGCTGCGCCGTCGCTAGCGACGGGAGGGCGACAAGTCCCGCGACGAGCAGGACGGGAGCGCAACGGTGCAGGATGCGAACAGTACAGATGGCACCCGTGGCGGCTCGGAGGACACCTGCGGTGGGTCGGAGGGCACCTGCGGTAGGTCGGAGGACACCGCGCCTCTTCGGAGAGCGATCGGGCCGGAGGATGCGAGGGCGCTCCATGAAATATCGCCATCCTCTCAGCTGGACGCCGGCCACACCAGCCAAACAACGATTGCGGATTTTCCGCGAGCTCCGTTCCATAGGCCCATGCATGCCGAACCCGAGCCCGGCGGCCGCTGGAAGGTGCTCCTCCGCGAGCCGGTGCTCCATTTCGCACTTCTTGGAGGAGCACTCTTTGTTCTGTCGTTCCTCTCTTCAACCGAGGAACGCGAAAGCTCCCACGACATCGTCGTTGCGACTGCCTTTGTGGACGAACTCCGTGCGGAACGGGCGCGAACGGGCACTCCGGCGACCGATGATGAGGCCCTGATCGCAGAGTTCCAGCGCGAAGAGGCCCTCGTGCGCCACGCCCGGAGTCTGGGTCTCGATGCCGGCGACCCGATCATTCGTCGTCGTCTTCGGCAGAAGCTCGAGTTTCTCCTCGAGAGTCAGGTCGAGCTCGCCGAACCGACCGACGAGGCGCTCGTAGCGTTTCGCGACCGCCATCCCGAGCAGTTCGCCACGCCATCCCGCGCCACCTTCGAACTTCGCCTATTTGCTTCCGACCGCGCCGATCCGGAAGCCGATGCCCAGCGCTTTCTCGAGGCGGAGCCGGGGTTGACCGAGGCGGCGGGCGATCCGCTTCCGCTCGGTTCGAGAGTGCAGGCGCGTTCGGCGAATGCCCTCCAGCGAGAGTTGGGCAACGCGGCCGCCGATGCGATCTTTGCCGCTCCACTTGGGCAATGGAGCGGACCGATCTCGAGCCCGTTTGGTGCCTTGGTCGTTCATGTGGTCGAGCGCATCGAAGGGGGACCTCGGCCGCTCGACGAGGTACGGGAGCAGCTGGTGCAGGCGGTTCAAGCCGAAGCGCGGCGAGCGGAGACCGCCCGTCGAGTGCAGGAATTGGTCGAGGCCTATCCGGTTCGGATCGAACCGTGAGGGCGGCGTCACGAGCGACCGGGGCGATGGCGTTCTTTTTGTTGCTCCTCCTTGGACTCGTGGGTGCGTCGCCGGCGATGGCGCATCCGCTTCAGTTTGCGGTATTGCGCTTGGTCGAAGTGGCGCCGGGAGAGTTCGCCGCGCGCTATCGGGTATCGGGGGGCGAAAACGGTGCCGAGAGCGACATCCTCGTACCCTCGGAATGCACCCTCGACGGTGCGCCGGTCATGTCGCCGATCCCCTTTGGCTTCGAAGCCCGCTACTCGCTTCACTGCAGCGACGTTCCCACGGCAGTGTCCGGTGAGTTTCCGACCTATCTCGAAGTGAAGCGAAGCCCGACGGAGTCGCCGTCGGTCCTCGCCTATGGAGCGCTCGGGTTCCGCCATGTTGCCGAAGGGTGGGATCATCTGCTCTTTCTGCTGGGACTCCTCCTGCTGGTCGGGGCCAACCAATGGCGTCGGCTCGTCGGCACGGTGACCGCGTTTACCGTGGGCCACAGCGTGACGCTCGCCCTCGCGACCGTAGGAGTGCTTCAGGTGTCGCCTGGAGTGACCGAGGCGGTGATCGCGCTCAGCATCGTGCTCGTGGCGCGGGAAGCGCTGGTTCCTGCGTCCGAAGGAAAATCCGCGAGCCTGTCTCATCGTCGGCCCTGGTCGGTCGCACTCCTCTTTGGTTTGGTCCATGGCCTGGGGTTCGCGGGCGCGCTTTACGATCTTGCGCTCCCGTCGTCGGACCTGCCGCTTGCCCTTCTCGGGTTCAATCTCGGGGTTGAAGCCGCGCAGCTGGTGGCGATCGGTCTGGCGCTGGCGATCGCTGCGGTCTACCGACGCGTCGCGGACGGCGAGATTTCAAAACGCTGGTTCGCGTATCCGGCGGGCACCGCGGGGGCCTACCTGTTCTTTCGCCACCTCGCCCCGCTGCTCTAGCACCCCCGGCCACGCGCCAAGGCGCCGTATTTCCGCCGCAACTTACCGCTACGCGGCGAGACCGCTTCGCTCTGAACGGTCAGCTCGCTTGCTCGAGCGCTTTTTGCGCCTTTTCGAGGAGCCGTTCGAGCTGGCCTTCGAGGTCCTCCAGGGTCGTGCTCACGTCCTTGACCCGGCGGGCGGAGAGCGTCTGGATCTGCGGAAGCGTCTGGCGAAGACGTCGGCTCGCGGAGCGTGCTCGGTTGATCGCGTCGACCTCTTCGGCTCCCTCGGGCTTCGGATCGATGAGCGGATTGAAGCGGCGTCGAATGGTGGGCAGAGGAGACGTGTCGTCGAATACCGCGGTACGAAGCTCGTCGATGACTTCTGGAGCTGTCTCGACCCCTCGGTCGTTGGCCACCGACCGCTCGAGGGCACGGGCGAAGTAGTCGACGGCGTCCACCGTGGGAATCGTCTGCGCTACGCCATCGCGGCGGAGGACCTGCGGGGCATGCTCGACGACGGTCGAATAGGAGAGGAGCAGCTTGTCGACGGTGGCGGCCCGAATGTGAAGCTCTTTGGCAGCGTAGTCCTGCAAGGATTCATAGCCCCAACGGACGTAGCTCTCCGAGTCGCGGACGTATTGAAGGGCCTCGGCCATCTCCACCCAGGAACGCTTGAAGCGCCGCGCCCGCTGGACAAGCTCGAGGCGCTGCGCGTCGTCCCCTTTGGTTGAAAGCTCCTTCGCGAGGGCGGTGAGGCGCTCCTGAACCTTGCTCATGGCGGCCGTATATCACCTTTCCCCAGGCTTCGCCGCCTGGCACCATCGAGCCGTGCCGCTCGTTAGTTCCACCCTTGCGCTCCTGACCCTTCCGGGAACCCTCGAGCTTCTAGGGCTCACGGTGGCGGGTGCGCTTCCCCCGCGCCGAAGGTCCGCACCCACGCGGACCCTTCGCCGTCTTGCGGTGGTGATCCCTGCGCACAACGAAGAGTCGGTCGTTCGGAGTGCGGTGCGAAGCATCATGGCCTGTGAGTCGGCGCCGTGCCCGGTGTCGGTGTTCGTGATCGCCGATAACTGCAGCGACCGAACGGCGACCGCGGCCGGGGAAGCCGGCGCGCAGGTGTTGGTGCGGAACGATCCGCTCCTTCGGGGCAAGGGCTATGCGCTCGAGTATGCCTTCCGGGTGATCGGCGAGCGCCACGAAGACGTCGACGCGTTCCTGGTCGTGGATGCCGACACCACCGTGGACGCCAACTTTCTCCGTGCGACCCATGATGCCTTCGCGAGCGGGGCCGCCGCGGTGCAGTGCCGCTACCTGATCCAGAATCCCGAGGCCTCCCCTCGCGTGCGCCTGATGGGTGTGGCGTTCATGGCGTTTAATGTGCTTCGGCCGCGCGGACGGGACCGGCTCGGGCTTTCCGCTGGCATTCTCGGAAACGGTTTTGGTCTCGCGCGGGAGACGGTGAAGCGGGTGCCTTACACGGCCCGGTCCGTGGTGGAAGATCTCGAGTATCATCTCGAACTTGTCCGGACGGGGCTCCGCGTCGAGTTTGTGGATGAGACCGCGGTCCGCGCGATCCAGCCGGACGGCGAACAGGCCAACCAGACCCAGCGGAGCCGTTGGGAGGGGGGGCGTTTTCGGATGATCCGGGAGCACGTGCCGCAGCTTCTTCACGAGGTGGTCCGGGGAAAGCCGCGCCTAACCGAGCCGCTCCTCGAGCTGCTCCTTCTTCCGCTCGGATTTCATGTGGGGAGCCTTGGCGTGTTGTTGATGATTCCTTTTCCCCCGACGCAGCTCTATGCCGCCGGAGCGCTGGGAGTGGTGGCGGCCCATGTGGCGACGGCCCTTCGCGTGGGAAAGGCGAGCCGGGAAGACCTGGTCGCGCTTGGCAAGGCACCGTTCTACGTGGCGTGGAAGCTGCGACTGCTGCCCCAGATCTTTCGCGCGAGTCAACGCGACCAAGAGTGGGTTCGCACCGAGCGTGATCGTGAGGCCCCGGTGGCGACTGCCTAAGGTTGCCAAGGAGCGATGTCCGCGGGGAGTCCCACTGGTTGTTTTGTGCTTCCGTTTATGAACCGCACCCCGCCGATGAACCGCACCCCGTCGATGAACCGCATATAACCGCACCTCCTTTGTGGACTGATTTACTCATGCACTGTGACCCATTTCATCTGGAGAGAACTGTGTTCCGAACGTTCGTCTTTGCATGCCTTCTTTTGACCGCCTGTGGCTCCCAGACCGAAGAGCACGGTGAAATCCAGCCCGATGAGACGCCCACTTCGATGACCACCATGGACACATCGATGCGTAGCAAAACGGTCACCGTCGACCCGTCCGCCTCGACGATGACGCAGGGCTCCTCCGCCACCGGTGAGCCGGAGCCTGAGATCGATCCGCGTCTGCTCAATCCCGGAGGAGCCACCGAGCAGGCTCCCGACGAGTACGTGGTCGAACTCGACACGACCAAAGGCACGATCCGGATCGAGGTCACCCGCGCATGGGCGCCCCACGGTGCCGATCGCTTCTACAACCTTGTGAAGATCGGCTTCTTTAACGACGTCGCGTTCTTTCGGGTAGTCCCTGGATTTATGGCTCAGGTGGGCTTGAAGGGAGAGCCTCGGGTCGACGCCGCTTGGCTCCGGGCGGGCGTCACCGACGACCCGCCCACCCAGAGCAACACTCCGGGAATGGTGACGTTTGCCAAGACCAACGCGCCGAATTCCCGAACCACCCAGTTCTTTATCAACATCGTGAACAACGCTCGGCTCGACTCGATGGGCTTCGCGCCGTTTGGACGTACCCGAGACATGAACGTGGTGCGGCAGCTCCATAGCGGTTACGGCGATGGACCGCCGATGGGTCAGGGGCCGATGCAGGGCTTGATTCGGAGTCGAGGTAACGAGTACCTCCGCGCGGACTTCCCCGAGCTCGACTACATCCGCACCGCAACGATCGTCGAAGACTAGCGCGCTGCCTGAGTGGTTGGTCAGAATCGGGACACCCCCGAATCGAAGCGGGAATCTCTTCGTTCTGACGTCTGAGATCCAACGCGGTGCGTCATCCGCCGCCCCGTTCCTCTCCCAACGGCCCGTCTCACGGCCTAGACGAAATCTAGAACGTCCCGGGACAGGGAATATCGCTTCATTCCTGCGGTGATGTCCCGCAGTCCTGCGGCTTGACCGACCCCGCTCCCATCACCATGAGCACCATGGAGTATGCGACTCTTCGTCCTACTTTCGGCTGTCCTCACTGCCTCGCTTCCGGTGGCCTCGCTTCCGGTGGCCTCGCTTCCGGTGGCCTCCGTGTCGACCGCCGAGGCGCAGGGGCGGAGCCTGCTCGCGCCGGTGGGCGACGAAGCCGACGTGTATGAACCGGGCCCCGTGCGAGCGATCCTCGTCGGGGGCGTCCGCACCAGCGGGACCACCAAGGTGAGCTCGATGGTGGAGCTCGGGGGCCCGGAGATCGAGCTCGACACGGCGTTCGAGGCGGGCATCGGAATCGAAGCTGCCGGCTTCGACTACTTTACGGTGGGAGGGCGATTTACCGTGGTGTCCTGGGAGGTCGAACTCGAAGACGACGATGACCGAGCGAACGTGTTCGCGCTGAGCTTCGTTCCCCGGGCTCGAATCCCTCTCGGACCGGTGGAGCTCTACGGGAGCATCATCCTCGGCCTCCTGGTGTCTCTCGGACCGGACATCCCGGGGTTCGACCTCGGCCTCGGCGACGGCTACCACATCGACCTCGTCGCAGGCATCGGTGCCACGCCCCTTCCGGGCATCGGCTTCTTCATCGAGGGAGGCTGGTCGTCCCACTGGTTCAGTCATCGCGTTGACGCAACGATTCCTGACGTAGGCGCAACCCAGCTTCCGATCGATTTTCGAAGTCAGCAGTTTATGGTGCGCGGAGGCCTCACCTTCGATCCGGGGTGAGGGGGGCCGCCGTCGCCCACCGCGGGCAGCATGAGTGCGGACGACCGGTGGGTGGGACTCGCGGATGGGTTCAGCTGACGGCGATCAGCATCCGCCCGACTTGGCCCAGTCGACGCCGGCCGCTCGCGCCCGGCATTCGTTGTTGTAGGTTCGCCCGTCGCAGCCACACACCGGCGCCAAGAGGAGATTGCAAATGGTGGGTCGTGTCGTGCAGACCCCGAGCTCGCCTTCGGCCCCGCAGGCATTGCCCGAAGCCACATTGCCGTAGCGACAATAGGTGTTTATGGCTCGACACCTCATGGTGTTGCTGCAGAGCTCTGCGGTGCGGCAGGTCGCGTGGGCGGTAAAGCAACTCGACTGGCTGGGGTAGATGCGAGGGCAATCTCGACCCCGACAGCTACAGCCGAAGACGGTCGAACAGTAGTCGCCGGTCCACTGCCAGCCAAGGATTCTGTCCCGGCATGCCCCGTCCGAGTTCGCGCTGACATCCATGGCCCCGCAGCCCGCCCGCGGACAGGCCGACGTGCTCTCGACGGACACGCTGGCCTGAGCAGCATCGCATGCAGAGCAATAGGTCACTCCGTCACAGCCGCACACGCCCTTCTCGCAGTCCCGAGTGTCGCAGGATACCGGCACCGCTTCACACACACCGGAGCCGCCACAGCTGGTCTGCGCACAATATTCGTTGCTGCTGCAGTCGTTGTTGCCCATGCACGGAGGGAGGTTCGCATCTGCGTCCACCGTCGCGTCGACGATCGCGTCGGCCGCCCCGTCGCGGGCTGCGTCGACCGCTCCATCGACCTCGGCGTCGGGCACACACGCGATCGCCGAGCAGGACTCCCCGGGCGCCACGCAAATCCCGCAGGACTGGTTGCAGCAGACTTCCCCGGCGGCGCACATGGCGGGTCCGCAATCGCGCGGGCCGGTGGCATCGGGGATGCCCGGGTCATCGTCACCGCAACCGGCGAAGAGGAGGACACTCAGAAGGAAGCTTCGCATACTCCCTAGTCTATCTCAGTCGCCGTCCGCTGGGGCCTCGGCCCCTTCGTCATCGGTCGTGGCCTCGGTATTGTGCACATGCCCCTGGCTGAGTTCCTCCTCGGTGGCATCCCGAACGCTTCGAACTTCCGCATGAAAGTGGAGCTCCTGTCCCGCCAGCGGATGGTTGCGTGTCACCACCACGGAGGGCCCCTGGATCTTCTTCACCCACACCGGAATTGTCTGGCCGCGCTCGTTCTGCATGAAGAACTGCATTCCCCGTTCGAGCTTTGCGTCGGTCGGCAGCTCGGAACGCCGGACCTGGATCGGCTTTTCCTTAAAAGGCTTGCCGTAGCCTTCCTCTGGCGACACCACGACATCGATCGCGTCGCCGACCGTCTTGCCCGTGAGCGCCTTTTCTAGCCCGGGGACGATGTTATTCTTCCCGTGAAGATAGTGGAGCGGCTTGTCCTCATCGGAGCGGTCAAGCTCGGTCCCCGATGGGTTCTTCAGCACGAATGCGATCGCGACCACTTTTCCGTCGGCGATGGTGGAGTCTTCTGCCATGGTCGGCACCCTGCTCGATTCAACCGTCCCGATCCAGGTTTTAAGGGACATTTACAGGGCCGAGCGGGGACGCCACTATCGCCGCCGTGCGTCACGTTGCTGCCCGTTCCGTTCTCTACGGAGGAGTCCTCTTGGTCGCTGCCGGAGCCGTGGGGGCCTGCGGAGGTGCGCCCCCGGAGCGGGAGACCCTCTATCTGGGATACAGCGTCGTCGATCGTGTGCTCCATGCCGACGATCGGGAGCTCGCCCTCGCGGTGGATTCGACGGCCGACCTCCAGGTGGTCGAGCCCCACAACCTCGCCGGTGGAGCCTGGTCCCTGGGACCGGACGATGCGCGGTTCACCCAGGTTCGGGCGGCACAGTCGACCGCGCCCGAGATCGTGCGGGTCGCGTCGATCCGGGATCAAGTCGTGCGGGTCGAAGCTGGCCGCCCCGGTACGGCGGACCTTCACTTCGAAACCGATTTGGGCAATCGCACCTTTCGCGTAAGCGTGGGTCATCCCGCCGAGGTTTCCCTCTCTCACGCCCTCTGGAATCCGGCGGGCGACGGCGAGTCTCCCGTATTCCTCGAGGGGGGCACTGCCCGCTTTCGAATGCTGCGGCGCGACAGCGCGGGTCATCCGCTGGGCGGTTCGAGTCGGAGCGTGCCGGTTCATTCCGATCCTCCGCACAACGCGTCGATGTCGATTCGCGACGGAGATCCAGAACACCTGGACGTCCGGTTCGAGAGGGTCGGGATCATGACGCTGCGACCCGTGGGAGGGCCACCGCTGTCGATCGAAGTCGTTCCCGCCGAGCAGGTGATGGAGTTTTTGGTGTCGGCGTACTATCCGGGGGAGGAGGAGAGCGAGCGCCCGCTCGGACAGATCGAGCCCGGCCAGTCACAGCTTGTGGCGCTCACTCTTCGACGAGAAAACGGTCAGCGCATCCTTGCGGTGATCGGCTCCACCGGGCTCGATTCGCTCTCCTCGGGTGTCTGCACCGTGATGTGTGCCGAGCGCTACCATGGGGACGGGGTCCACACGGTGACCGCCGAGGCCAATGGCGAGTGTCGGCTGCGGGCGTACTACGGGGAGCAGGACATCGAGGTGAACTTTCGCGTGGGTCCCGCGACCGACGAACCGTCATCTGAAGAGCGGGAGGCCGAACCGGCGAGCTCCGAGAGCGCCGCCCTCGAGGAGACTGCGGCCTCGAACGCAGGCCCCTGAACGCAGTCTACCGTTGGGGCGGAGGACCGTCGTGCCAGTGACGGTGGATCGGGTTCCAGTATCGATTGTTGGCCCGGTCAAAGAACCAGGGTTCCGGCTCGGCCGGCGGTTCGGGAATCGATAGGGCCGGCGGCGGGGGATCGGTGAGCGGGCGCACGCTGCCGAGTTGGCGGGCGAGTTCCCGCGGGTCCGAGGTGGGAAGCTCGCAGCGGCCCTGCTCGCAGACATACGCCGTCGCCCGGTGTTCGATCGCGACCTTGCCCGCAAGCCACGGGATCCGCGCCGCTTGCTCACCCGCGGCGGCGGGCGAAAGGACAGCGAGCACTCGATTCGGAAGGAAGGTTCGCCGAAGCACGGTGCGAAGAGGTTGGCCTTCGGCCCCGTCGACGAGTACGACTTCCCGCGGCACATCCAGATAGAAATCGAGGGCGCTCAACATCCGCGGCATCCCCGCGCCGCGTCGGAGTCGCCCGGCGAAGGCCGAGAACAGGCGCTCGGCCCGGGTCCGGTAGCCGTCGTCCTGAGTGAACTCATGGAGCCGAAGGAGGTTTTCCGCGGTGACCCCATTGCCCGAGGGCAAGGCCCCGTCGTCCGCCGGCTGGTCGCGAACCAGCAATTCTTCGTGGTCGTGGGCGGTCATAAAATACCCGCCGCTGTCTGCGCCATAGTGCTCTTCGAGGGCCGCTTGGAGGCGCTGCGCTCGATCGAGGTGCTCGAGCGCGCCGGTGGCCTCGTAAAGATCGAGAAGAGCCCGGATCAAGAACGCATGGTCGTCGAGATAGGCGCGGTGGCGAGGTTCGCCGTCCATGTGCGAGCGAAGAAGGCGGCCGTTTTCGTCGCGGAGTTCGTCCCACAAAAACCGCGCGGCGCGCGCACCGGTGGTCGCGTAGCTCGACTCTCCGAGGATCAGGGCCCCCCGCGCGAACGCCGAGATCATCAGACCGTTCCACGCGGTGAGAACTTTGTCGTCGCGAAGCGGCTTCGGGCGCTGATCCCGCGCTGCGTAGAGCTGCTGTCGGGCGATATCCAGCTCGGCCTGAAGCACTCCGGGGGCGATGCCGAGTTCGGTGGCGACTTCCGAGAGGGACTGGCGCGTGTGAAGGATCGACCGGCCCTCGAAGTTCCCGCCTTCCTCGACGCCGTAGTACGCGCGTACCCGTCCCGCGAGCTCGGCTCCCAGCACTTCCTCGAGTTCGGCGGGCGTCCAGGTGAAGAACCAGCCTTCCTCTTGATGGCCCGCCGGCGTGTCGCTGTCCGCGTCAGTGGCCGAGTAGAAGCCGCCGGCGGGGCCGACCATTTCCCGGGTGACGTAATCGAGGGTGTCCTTGGCGACCGTGGCGAAGTCGTCTCGTCCGGTGAGCTGGTAGCCTTCGAGGTACGCGACGGTGAGCTGCGCGTTGTCGTAGAGCATCTTTTCGAAGTGGGGCACCAGCCACTCGTCGTCGGTGCTGTAGCGATGAAACCCGCCGCCGACGTGGTCGTACATGCCGCCGTTCTTCATGTGGCTGAGCGTTTCTTCCACCATCTGTCGAGCGACGGGATCATCGGTGCGTCGGTGATAGCGGAGGAGGAGGAGGAGCCGCGATGGCTGGGGAAACTTTGGGGCGTTGCCAAACCCTCCGAAGCGCGGCTCATACTGCGCGGTCAAAGCGCGGACCGCCCCCGCGATCGCGCCCGCGGGAGGCACGTTTCCGGGCGGTGCCGGCTGGCTGAGTCGGGCGATCCGGGCCGATAGCGACGCTGCCTGGGTCACCACCTGCTCCCGATCGGTTTGGTATCGCTCCGAGAGCATCCGGAGAATCGAGAGAAACCCGCGCCGCGCGCCCCGGGCGCCGTCGGTCGGCGGAAAGTAGGTCCCGCCAAAGAACGGCTGTCGATCCGGCGTGAGCACCACGGTCATTGGCCAGCCGCCGCGACCGGTCATGATCTGCACCGCGCGCATATAGATGTCGTCGATGTCGGGGCGCTCCTCCCGATCGAATTTGATCGCGACGAATTGCTCGTTAATGAAGGTCGCGATCACGACATTCTCGAACGACTCGCGCTCCATCACGTGGCACCAGTGGCAGGTCGAGTAGCCCACCGAAAGGAGGATCGGCTTTCCTTCGCGAAGCGCTTTTGCGAATGCCTCGTCGCCCCAGGGAAACCAGTTCACCGGGTTGTGGGCGTGCTGCACGAGATAGGGACTCGTCTCCAGCATGAGCCGGTTGGTGTACTCCGGGGCGCCGTCGACAAGATGATGAGTCCGCGGCTCGTAGTCCGATCCCCGAGCGGTGAGGGCGACCTGCAGCCGCTCGCGAAGGTCGGTAGAAACGTTCTGGATTCCCGGGAGCGGGGGGTCGCCGATATCGGTCGCTTCGTCTACGAGGGCACCTTGGCCTTGAGGGTCCGGTTGGCTCGGTGGCTCGGGCGCACAGTCACACCCGGTCACGAGCAGAACCGCGAGCGCGAGGAAGAGCCCCGGCTCAGCGGGCCGGCGCTTCGGGATCCGGCTCTTCGGTACCGGGGTCATGAGTGACAGGCGGACGATAGAAAAAAGCTCGATGGGCGGGCGCGTCCCCGCCGACCGCCACAGTATACAGCCGACCCTCCTCGAGGGCCGGGGGGTCGTCGACGGGCTCGGCATCGACCCAGTACTGGACGTCGGTGGCGGGTTCGACGCGAAGGGTGCGCTCTTCCACCGCAAGTTCGACGGCGCCACGGTCGCGCTGAACTGGAGGCGGACGGCGGCGGCTTCGGCGGACCACGGCGACGGCCTGGGAGACGATCTCGTCGACGGTTTCGTTGGGAACGAACCACGGCACCGAGACGGCGTAAAGGTAGCGCTGCCGTCCGAACCGCACGAGGCCGTGATCGAGGCGGTCGTCGCCGCGAACCGTGCCCGTCTTGTTCAGCACGTCGACCTCACCGGAGAAGAGCGCCTCCATGCCGAGCTCGACCCGATTGCGGGAGTCGCGCATGGCCCGGTGAATGCGGGCGATGTCGCGGTCGCCAAGGTCGAAGCGGTCGTCGACCGGCAATCGATGATGCAGAGTGACCTTGCGCATGACCTCCACGAGGTCGCCGAGAGTCGTGCAGTTCCCATCGTCGGGGCAGCGAGGGTCGCGGAAAGTCCCCTCCGGGCGTTCGAGGGTCAGTTCCCGGTCTCCTTCGCGGAGAAAGATCCGACTCGGTGTTCGGAGGCTCGCGCCTTCGAACGGCCGGGTATAGAGCCGCTGGAGTGCGGTGTCTTTGAGGCCCCATCGTTCAAAGCGTGCGGCGGCCTCGTCCAGGCCCGCGATGCGCATCATCCGGTTGTAGGTATCGTTGGTGCTGATGGCGAGGGTGCGGTGGTAGAGCCGGGCCACCGATTCTTCGCACCGCCCGTCGTCGTCGACCGTCGAGAGCTCCGCATCGCCGCTCAGGCCGTGCTCGGCGAGCGTCTCGAGGGCCGCGACGACCGCCATCAGCTTGACGGTGGACGCGGGCCAGAAGCGGCCGTGCGAATGCTGAAAACCAGTGTCCCCGAGCGAATAGTATTCCACCGCCGGCTGACCGGTGCCGTTCACGACCCGTCCGATCAGAAGGTGCGTTCGAACCGGGAGCTCGACCAGCGAACGAAGCGCGGCGAGACGTCGGCGGTCGGCCGCCTGCGCCCGCACGGTGGAGGCGTCCGCCGCGAGGAAGCGGGGACCCGGCTCCCCGATGGCGTCGACTGGCGGGTCGGGGGCGGCTTCGAGGATCGTTTCGAGAGCTTCCGGGTCCTCCGGAGGAGTCGGCAGGCTTGGAACCTCCGCTCGAAGGTCCGAAACGGACTCTGGATTCGCACAGCTCAGAAGTATTCCCGCGGTAAGACTCAGGAGAATCACCGCGCGGTCTCCGAGAGCGAGTCCGAGCCTCATCCGCCAGATCCAAACGCGGCAATGAAGGAAAGGACGCCCGCCACGACGAGGCTCAGCATCCACCATCGGTCCCGGTAGTGCGCGAGGGCGCGACGTGCCGCCGGTGGGGAGCCGAACAGAAGAAGGCGAGGCCGCACCGAACAGAACGGTCGAAAGGGGCCCGCGCTTCGGTGTTCTTTGGTGGCGGCGAGGACTTGGCACTCGGCCGTGGGCTGCCCCACAGTCCTGCGTGCGGGTTCGAGCGACAACCGACCTTCGGACGTCACCAGCACCGGTTCGGGCTCCGGGCGAAACTCGCCCGCAAGGAGCTCACCGGACCGTTCGGCGGCTCGAAGGCGCAGGAACCAACGGTGACGCAGAAGCGCGCTCAGAAGCCCAAGGAGCGGGAGCAGGCCGACCAGCAACCAGAGGCGACCACGTCGCTTGCCGTAGCGCCACCAGTCCGCCAGCCCCGAAGGCCAGCTTTGGAGTTCGGGGCTGACCCGAAGCACTGCTCCGCCGCCGTAATGAAGTCGGGCGCCCGCTGGCTCGGCCTCGATTCCCGCGGCCGCGTCGAGCGCGTACCGGTCCCGCGGTCGGACCACTCGAAGCGGGGCCGCGGCATCGCGGAGCGAGTTCGGGTCGAGTCGCTGAACCACGACGGAGGTGAACCGTTCTTCCCACGCGACATAGAGTTTGCCCTCGGCCGAGCTAAGGAGCGGCGCTCGCGCCGAGGTGCACTCGGGGAACGCCCGATGGGCGAGCACCTCTCCTAGTTCGTTCAGTGCGAGCACCCCGCATGCGCCGCGCACAAAGAGCCCGGGACGGTGAGCGACCGCGATCCCGAAGTCGGTGCGGACCCTCTGCACGAGCTGGCGGCCCAGCTCGGTCCGGGGAACGAGGCCGGCGGAGACGAGCCGTCGCGCGGTGGTGTGGTCCCCGAGCGCAATCTCGGGGTCCCGCGCGGTGAGGGACTCGTGCGAGGTGCCGAACCGATCCGGCGCAGGAAAGGCTTGGGCAAACCCCAGACTGGAAAGGACCAGACTGGAAAGGGCCAGACTGGAGATTGCCAGCGTGGCCCCCGTGCGAAGCCCCGCAAAGGGCGAAGGGCAAAGGAGAGCACGACGCACGTTCTTACCATGACACCTTTCTGGCCAGGCGACCGCTTGCGGCCGGCCCATGTGGGCCCGCTTGCTGCCCCTGACCGTCCGAAGCGATGACAACACTGGCGCCAAAAAGATTCCTCGTCCGAACGGCAGCGGTGGGAGAACCGCTTCCCGGTGAAGACCAGAAGACGAAACCCCTTCGATCGCATTATTCTCGGACCGTGAGTGCCGAACCGGATCCCGAGCCGTCCGACGAGACCGAGGAAGAGCCGCCCGAATCGAAGCGCGGCTGGGTCCCCGCTGCAGTGATGACGTTATTCACCGCTTCGATCATTCTCTGGCTGCCCGACCCCCCTCATCCCCCGCCTGCGGACGCCGAGTTAGAGCCCTTTGTGTGGGACCAGGACGATGTGTGGGCGACCCTTCAGCAGGACTTCGAGCGCTCGCGCGAGGACTGCACCGCCGTTGCCCCCGATATCGACGGTCTGTTTGCCGATATCGACGTTCTCCTCGCTTCGATCGAAGAGCGATCCCCGTCTTTCGATTCGCCGGTGCTCGTCCGGTTGGAGGAGACGCTGTTCAAGCTTGGTCCAAAAGTGGCGGCGTGCCCCACCGACGTCGAGCGGCTGTTTGCGTCGATTCGGCGCCTGCGTCGGAGTGTGAAACTCGCAAGCCGTGGGTGGGGGCTAAGTCAGCCCGAGCCGCGACGTCGCCTCTACCGGTTGCTCTACGGCGCCCGGGCGACCGCCGAGGAAGTGATGCTTCAGCTCCCCGATGACCAGGTGCCGAGCCTTTGGCAAGAGACAGAAGAACCCTCGTCCACGCCGTCGATCGATGTCGAGGGCGTCGCGATTCACTCTGGAGACATCCTGGTATCGCGCGGGGGAGCGCCGACGAGCGCGTTCATTTCCCGGGGAAGCGACTACCCGGGGAACTTCTCACACATTGGCCTGGCCTACGTGTCCGAAGAGGGCGAGGGAAAGGTCATCGAAGCCCACATCGAGCGCGGGGTGGCGGTGGCGGCGGCGGAGGAATACCTCAAGGACACCAAGCTTCGCATCATGGTGCTTCGGCTCCGTTCGGATCTCCTCGAGCACGACCGAAGCCTTCCTCATCGCGCGGCGGAGGCGGCGCTGGCGCGGGCTAGCGAAGGACACATTCCCTACGACTTCGCTATGGACTATCAGCGTTCGCGCGAGATGTTCTGCTCGGAGGTGGCGTCCGAGTTCTACGACGAGGAAGGCATCAAGCTGTGGGAAGGAATGACGACAATGTCGTCTTCCGGGTTGATTCGATGGCTTTCGAGCTTGGGCGTTCGTTACTTTGAAACTCAGGGCCCCTCGGACCTCGAGTACGATCCGCAACTGGTCGTGGTGGCAGAGTGGCGCGATCCGGAAACCTTGTTCGACGACCATGTCGACAACGCGGTCATCGACGCGATG
Source organism: Myxococcota bacterium (assembly GCA_039187775.1). Classification (GTDB taxonomy): domain Bacteria; phylum Myxococcota_A; class Polyangia; order Polyangiales; family JBCCZL01; genus JBCCZL01. Next base: position 4,184 of record JBCCZL010000013.1, on the reverse strand, counting down.
CTCGAGACGGCCGAAGCCGGGGCGGATCTCGACTACGACTGGGTCATGCTTGGACCCGCGCGCGTGGTCAAAGGCTACAGCACCCTGCTCAACGCGATGGGGGACGTGGGCCCGATCCCTTAGGGAATGGCAGCGACGGTGGCCCTGCGAGTGGAAGGACTTCAGGAGCAGCACGCGGCAGTGAAGACGGAGACCCTTGCCGCGGCGACCGCGTTTCGCGAAGAGTTTGGTTATCGCCCGCCCTACTGGACGCTCGTGAAAATGGCCCGCGAGGCCCTCGGGAACAACTAACGCTACTCCGCGCGACGGATAAAGGTGCCTTCGCGGCTGTCTTTGATGACGCCCGGAAACGCGAGCACTCGATTGTGCATTGCGAGATACACCCCTGGGGGCAGGATTTGAACGGCGAGGAGGGCTTCGGTGAGGTTCTGAAGCGCGTCGGTGTTGCGAAGGGCGTAGGGCCGCATGGCACCGGTGAGCACGATGGGAACCGGCGGCGGCCCATCGTCGGCGAGTCGTTCGCCGGATACCGCAAGCCGGTCCGTTCCGTGGACGACCACCACTCCATCGTGGGCGTCCGCCATCGCCTCGGCGGTCTTCTTGATGAGGGTGTGATCCCGCTCGGCCATCTCCAGGCTGTCCTTGTTCATGAGAGGGACCCGGACGAGCTCGACGCCCCGAAGTTCCAGGGACGCCAACATCACATCGAGGTTCGAAATCTGGTTCGTCAGCACCCCCGATAGTTCATCGTAGGTCTTTTCGATGGTTCCCCCCGTGGAGATCAGCGCGATCCGGCGTTGCATTCCCATGGCGGCATCCTACCGGGAATCCCTCGGCCCCGCCGATGCCCGATTGCCGACCCTCGCGGGGGTGTCTACTCTGCAATCGATGCCCTGGATCTTGGCTCTTGGCGTGTTCATGTTGCTCGCCTATTTCGTCTGGCGCGCCAAAAACGGCGGCGCGGCCCCGGGGGTTCTGGCGTTTGGCAAGAGTCGGGGGCGCCTTCTCGAAGAGGGGGACGAGAAGACCACGTTTGCTGATGTCGCCGGCGTCGAAGAGGCGAAGGAAGAGCTCCAAGAAATCGTCTCTTTCCTCAGCACGCCCGAAAAGTACCGGCGTCTTGGCGCGAAGATTCCGAAGGGGGTCCTTCTGGTTGGGCCGCCAGGCACCGGCAAGACGCTCCTTGCACGGGCGGTGGCCGGAGAAGCGGACGTTCCGTTTATCTCGATCAGTGGTTCCGAGTTCGTCGAGATGTTGGTGGGCGTTGGTGCCGCGCGAGTTCGAGACCTCTTTGCTCAGGCGGTCCAGAACGCGCCCTGTATCGTGTTCATCGACGAACTGGATGCCATCGGCCGGTCGCGGAGCTCCATCGGAGGCGTCGGATCCCATGAGGAGCGCGAGCAAACGCTAAACCAGCTTCTCGTGGAGATGGATGGCTTCAAAGCCCATGAAACGGTCATCGTGATGGCCGCCACCAATCGGCCAGAAATTCTCGATCCGGCACTCCTTCGGCCCGGGCGCTTCGATCGTCAGGTGCTCGTCGATGTTCCAGACCGTGCCGGGCGGGAGGCGATCCTAGAGGTGCACAGCCAAGGCGTCCGGATCAGTCGCGAGGTCGATCTTGCGGAGGTCGCCAAGCGAACGCCGGGGTTTGCTGGAGCGGACCTCGCAAACCTGATCAACGAGGCGGCACTCCTCGCTGCCCGTCGAAACGAGGACCACGTGGGCATGGATGCCTTCGGCGATGCCATCGACCGAGTGGTCGCGGGACTCAAGAAGAAGAACCGGATGCTCACCGAGGAGGATAAGCGGCGGGTGGCCTATCACGAGGTGGGCCATGCGCTGGCGGGAACCCTCGCCGGCGGGGAGAGTCGGGTGCACAAGATTTCCATCGTTCCACGGGGAATGGCCGCGCTGGGTTTCACGATGAATCTCCCCGAGGAAGAGCGGTACCTGATGACCGAAACCGCGATGCGGGCATCGCTCGTCGGGCTTCTCGGAGGCCGGGCGGCCGAGGAGGTGGTCTTCGGTGAAGCTTCGACCGGCGCTCAGAACGACCTTCAGCGGGCGACGGACATCGCGCGGTCCATGGTTCTCGATTATGGGATGAGCGATGCGGTGGGTCCGGTGTCGGTCACTGCGGCGGCTCAAAGTCCGTTTCTCCAACGCAAGGGTTCGCCGACGGTTCAACGCCGCGAGGTGGGTGAACATCTGGCGGACACGATCGATGGGGAGATCCGCCGGATCGTGGAAGAAGCGCTCGCGCGCGCCCGCGGCCTGCTCGAACAGAACCGAACGCTCCTGGAGCGGATGTCGGATGCGCTCCTGGTGAACGAAGTTCTCGAAGGCGAGCGTCTCGATGAGTTTCTTGAAGAGGCCCGCGCGCTCCGCACCAAGCCCGAGCGCCAGACCGGTAGCTGAAGGGCCGTCCCGGCGGATGCTCAAACCACGACGCTACGAACGAGGTCGGGCCGCCTCCCGAAGGTAGCGGCCCGGTCGCGGATACGCAGCGGTTGGTTCGGAGGAACTCAGCCTTCGGAAAAGGCCCGAAGCGCGTCGCCGTCGGATGCGTGGCGGAGCTTGCGAAGGGCGGTTGCCTGCAGCTGGCGAATACGCTCGCGGCTAACGCCAAAGTACGCTCCGACCTCGGCGAGGGTGTGTTCGTCGCTCGACCCGAGCCCAAAGCGCATTTCGAGAATGCGGCGCTCCCGGTCGGTGAGCACCGAAAGAGACTTATTGAGCGTGTCTTGAAGGTCGCTATGGGAAAGCGCTTCGGTCGGCGATTGAGCAGACTCGTCCTCGATCAGATCCCGGAGCTGACCTCCCGAGTCGTCCCCGAGGGGTAGCTCGAGCGAGATCGTGTCGCCTGCGATCGACAGCAGGTCTCGGACCTTGGAGGTCGGCATCTGCATCCGCTGGGCGATCTCATCCGGAGCGGCTTCTCGGCCGAGCTCTTGCACGAGCTCCCGGGACACCTTGACCAGCTTGTTCAGCTGTTCCGTTGCGTGAACGGGAACCCGAATGGTGCGACCCTGGTCGATGATCGCCCGAGCGACCGCTTGCCGAATCCACCACGACGCATAGGTCGAAAATCGATATCCGCGGCGGTAGTCAAACTTCTCCACCGCTCGCATCAGGCCGAGGTTGCCTTCCTGGATGAGGTCGAGGAAGGCGAGGCCGCGATTGCGGTGCTTTTTGGCCATGTAGACCACGAGTCGAAGGTTCGCCTCCACCATCTCGGCCTTGGCACGGTCCGAGCGCGCCTGGTGTTCCCGATAGATCGTGTAGGTCGAACGAATGGATGCAGCCTTCATGGCCGCTTCCTTCTCGATCTGTCTGCGGAGTGCGCTTCGAGAGCGGGCCTCGGGGTGGTTGAGGCGTCGCGCATAGCCGCCAAGGGTGCGGGCCACCTCGTCGGAGTATCGCTCGTGAAGGTCGAGGGCGCGAACAAGCGCCGGACGACGCTTCGCCGAGCTGCGAACTGCTTTGCGCAGTCCGAGGACGAGCTCTTCTCGGGCCTCCTCGGAGCTTGGCTCGTTCGCCAGCGCGTAGCGGGCTCCGATGGAGCCGTGTTCGAGACGAGCCAAGAGCTCCTTCAGCACTCGGGTCGCAAGCGGACAGCTCCAGAGGATGGCTTGGGCGCCATCGCGGGCGCGTTCGAAGCGCTTGGCGATCTCGACCTCACCTTCACGAGTGAGGAGAGTCGATTCCCCCATCTTTCCGAGATAGAACTGGACCGGATCTTGGGCGGCGGTGACGGTTGCGCCGGATGAATCTAGGCTAGGAATGGCAACAACTCCTTGTAAAGAAAGCGGTTTGGACTGAATAAGCAAGGGGTCGAGCCATCGGAAGGGCAGGATGAGTGGACTGACCCATCGGGGTGAGCCCTTGGCCTATGACTCGGGACCCTATGACTCGGGGCAAGGCGATTCGCGAGAACCTTTCGGCATCCGAGGGGCTTGCCTGGAACACCGAAGAGAGGAAGAGGCAGTTGTCAAACAACGACCCTACCGGAGCCGAAGTGCTCGAAACTCCGAAAGAGCCGACGGAAAGCAAATGACACTCTGCCTCCGGCTCACACACTAGCACAGGCTCCGGGATAGCGCAACGTTCGTACACCCGCTTTCGTTAGGAAACAGCCCGAAATCACAGGGTAAGTCGGGGTTGGGTGAACACTTCTGGAT
>JBCCZL010000012.1:0-39134 GCA_039187775.1 Myxococcota bacterium | reverse complement strand
GAGTGACTTCTTGCCGGTCATCAACGCGCTCACGTCTCTTCAAACGACTCAGCTGACGCTCCTGACCGCCCAGCGCCAGCGCATCTCGAATCGAGTCCAGCTCTATCGAGCGCTCGGCGGCACCTGGACGATGGCGATGGTGGCACCGGAGCCCCTCGAGCTCCGCGAGGTCGGCGAGCAGGAAGGATCGGAAGAATGAACGTCGTGCGAAGTGCGCTGCAGGTCGTCATTTTCATCGCTGTGGTGGGAGTCGGCGTCGGAAGTTGCCTCGCTCTCCGGGCAACTCGACCGGAAGCCGCGAGGGAGGAGCAGTCCATACTCCCCACCCTGGTGGAAGTCCTTCGTGTGGAATCGCAGTCCCACGAGCTGAAAGTGCGCGCCTCCGGAACGGTCGTTCCGTCTCAGTCCATCGCGCTGATCCCCGAGGTCGGCGGGCGGATCATCTGGCAGAGCGAGGAACTCGTGCCCGGCGGCCGCTTTACCGAAGGCCAGCCGATCCTTCGCATCGACCCCCGCGACTACCAGACCGCACTCCAGCAATCGGGCGCCGAACTTCAACGCGCCCGGCTGGACGAGGAGATCGAAGCCGGTCGCCAGGTGGTCGCCGCTCGCGAGTGGGAACTCTTTGGAGACACGGAAACCGACGACGCCTCCGAGGCTCGGGCGCTCCGCCAGCCCCAACTCGAAAACGCCGCGGTCGCGGTCCAGGCCGCGCGAAGCGGCGTTCGGCGAGCTCGCGTCAATCTTCGCCGCACCACCGTGCGGGCCCCATTCGACCTGTACGTTCGGGAAGAATCGGCAGACCTCGGCATGCTGGTGGGCCCGACGACCCGTCTCGGAACCCTCGTGGGAAGCGACTCATTCTGGGTGCAGGTCAGCGTCCCCGTGAGCAATCTTGAGCGGATCGACGTTCCCGGATTCAACGCGGAGGCAGGACATGGCTCGGTCGCGCGCGTCTGGCAGGAAACCGGGGCGGGCCGCGTCGAGCGGCAGGGCCAGGTCGTGCGGCTGTTTACGGATTTGGATCCGGTCGGCTTGATGGCTCGCGTGCTTGTCGAGATTCCCGACCCGCTTGGCATGGAGTCGGAGAGCCTTCCGCTCCTGCTCGGGTCGTTCGTACGGGTGGAGATCGACGTCCGGAGCAATGAAGAGATGATCGAAATCCCCCGGGAAGCGCTTCGGGAGGACAACCGGCTCTTCGTAATGAACGCTGACAATCAGCTTTCGATCCGCCAGGCCGAAGTCGGTTGGCGCCGGGATCAGACTGTCCTGGTCACATCGGGCGTCGAAGCCGGCGAACGGATCGTGACCAGCCCGCTTCGGACTCCGGTGGATGGCATGGCACTCCGGGTGGCCGAGGAGGAGGACGCCGTTCTGGGGTCAAGCCCCACGGCGGCAACGGCTGAGGGCGCTGCGACGAGGGCGTCTCGATGAGCGAAGTGGAGGAAAGCTCCCACGAGCCCGACGGGATTTCCCGAAAGGGCCCGCTCGGCTGGATGACGATTCACCCCACCGCCGGGAACATCGTCATGGCGATTTTGATCTTCGGCGGCCTCGTGATGCTGGGGCTACTCGGAAGCTCGAAGATCAAGCAGGAGGTATTTCCCGAGTTCGAGCTCGACCTGGTGCTCATCCATGTCGCTTATCCGGGGGCCAGCCCCGAGGAGGTAGAGCAAGGCGTCTCGCTAGCCGTGGAAGAAGCGGTGCGCGGACTGGATGGCGTGAAGGAAGTTCGAACGACATCGAGCGAAGGCATCGCGGTGATCGCCGTCGAGCTTCTCCTCGGCACCGACTCGGACCGCGCGCTCTCCGACATCAAGGCGGCGGTCGATCGCGTCACATCGTTTCCCGAAGATGTCGAGCGACCAGTTGTATCTTTGGCAACCAACCGGTTTCGGGTCATCAGCCTCGTGGTTCACGGCGACAAGAGCGAGCGCGAGCTCCGAAACCTCGCCGAGCAGATGCGCGACGACCTCCTCGCCCGGGACGACATCACCTACGTCGAACTATCGGGAGTACGGCCCTACGAGATTTCGATCGAAATCCCGCAGGAGACGCTTCGCCGCTACGGGCTCACCATCGACCAGGTCGCCACACGAATTCGTCAGGCCTCCGTCGAACTCCCCGGTGGAGGCATCAAGACGCGGGCTGGGGAGGTCCTCGTTCGAACCTCGGAACGCCGTCTGGTGGGCTCGGAGTTCGAAGACATCGTCATTCTGAGCCGCCCCGACGGTTCCGAGGTGCGCGTCAGTGACCTCGGCGAAGTTCGAGACGGCTTCCAAGAGGACGACCTCGAGACGTTCTTCAACGGTGAGCGCGCAGCCACCGTGGACGTATTCCGAGTGGCGGACGAAACACCGCTCACCGTAGCGGCGGGGACGCGGGACTACATCGCGGAGGTCGAGGACTCACTCCCCGCGGGCATTTCGCTGACCACCTGGAACGACCAATCCGAAATCTACCAACAGCGCGTGGAGCTCCTGCTGAAGAATGCGTGGATCGGCCTGGTCCTCGTGATGTTCATCCTCGGCCTCTTCCTCGAGATCCGGCTCGCGTTCTGGGTGACCCTCGGGATTCCGATTTCGTTCATCGGGGCGATGCTCTTCCTCCCCACCCTCGATGTGTCGATCAATATGATCTCGCTCTTCGCATTCATCGTGACGCTCGGAATGGTCGTCGACGATGCGATCGTGGTGGGGGAGGCGGTCTACAAGCACCGCTCCGATGGGATGGGCGTGGTGTCCGCCGCGATTGCCGGCGTCCGAGAGGTTGCGGTTCCCGTCGTATTCTCGATTCTGACGTCGTGCATCTTCTTTGCGCCAATGCTCTTTGTCCCGGGAGCGCCCGGGAAGTTCTTTCGCGTGATCCCGCTGATCGTGATCACCGTGCTTTTGATTTCCCTGGTGGAATCGCTCCTGATCCTGCCCGCTCACCTCGCACACAAATCCAAGTTCCTGAGCCTGGTCACAAAGATCCTCTTTCTTCATCGCCTTCACCGGCTGATCGCGCCCGCCCAGCAGCGCTTCAGTCGACTCGTCGAGTCGATGATCCAGCGCTTCTACGTGCCCTGGCTCCGCATCTGCGTCCGAAACCGCTATCTCACGCTGGCGGTGTGCGTTTCGGTATTCATTGCTTCCCTTGGCGCGATCGCAGGCGACCGACTCCAGTTCACCTTTCTCCCGAAGATCGAAGGCGACGTGATCGCCGCGGACGTTGTCATGCCCTTCGGCACATCGGTGGAGGACACGCGGTCTGCGGTCCAGCGCATGGAGACGGCTCTCCGCGACGAACTTGGGGACGAGCTGATCCTGACGTCGCGTGGACTGCAGGCCACGGTTGGTTCCGCGTCGACCAGCGGAGGACCGCGGGGAGCCCAGGTCAGCACTGGCTCACATCTCGGGCAGGTCCTCCTCTACATGGTCCCCGTGGACCAGCGATCGTTCACCGCGTCCGAGCTGGCAGACCGGTGGCGCGCTCGGATCGGTGAGATCGCAGGCGCGGAGAGTCTTCAGTTCACCTATTCCACCGGCCCATCCTCCGGCAGCCCGATCTCGATTCAGTTGAGTCATCCCGATCTCGAGACCCTTCAGGTCGCCGGGGAAGACCTCGCCGCCTCGCTCGGAGGGTTTACCGGGGTGATCGACATCGGAGATGGCTTCGAAGAGGGCAAGGAGCAGTTCGACTTTCGCCTTACCCCCGAGGGCCGCGCGCTTGGCCTCACCGAACTCGAACTCGCGCGACAAGTCCGGAGCGCGTTCTTTGGCGCCGAAGCGGTCCGGCAGCAGCGGGGGCGAGACGAGGTTCGGGTCTTTGTGCGGCGGCCGCTCCGCGAGCGAGATTCACTCGTGACATTGGAACAGTTCCTTATCCGGACTCCAGACGGCGGCGAAGTCCCCCTCGGGCAAGCGGCGACGGTGAGCCGAGGCCGTTCGTACACCTCGATTCGGCGCGTCGATGGGCGATCGGTGATCACCGTCACCGCCGACGTCGCAGAAGGAACTAACGCCAATCAGGTAACGCGGAGGCTCGACGCTGAGGTGCTGCCCGCGCTGACCGCCTCGTTCGACGGCCTGACTTACCGGCCATCCGGCTCGCAGCAGGAGCAGGCGGAAACGTTGGGCAGCCTTGCGGCGGGCATGGGACTCGCGCTCGTGGTGATGTTTGGCCTCCTCGCGATCGTGTTTCGAAGCTATCTGCACCCGTTCGTCGTCATGAGTGCGATTCCCTTCGGCTTCGTCGGCGCGGTGCTCGGCCACCTCGGCATGGGTTACGACATGAGCTTGATGAGCGCGATGGGGTTCATCGCGCTGAGCGGGGTCGTTGTGAACGATTCGCTCATTCTAGTGGTCGCCGCCAACGACTACCGAAAGACCTCGGGGATTCAAGAAGGAGTCATTCAGGCGGGGGCCCGGCGCTTTCGGCCGATCATCCTCACATCGCTCACCACGTTCTTTGGGCTGACCCCGATGATCCTCGAGACCTCGACGCAGGCGCGGTTCCTCGTGCCGATGGCCATTAGCCTCGGATTCGGGATCCTGTTTGCGACGTTCATCATTCTTCTCTTGGTGCCGTCGCTCTACGTCATCTTCGAGGATCTCAAACGCATCACGGGGCTCATCGTGGAGTTCATCTGGGGCGACGAACCGGCGGAGCAGGTCCTCGAGAAGCTCTTTCCCAAATCCCCGCCGGAGCCCTCTCCACTCCCGCCGCGAAGCTCGGGCCCGGCGCTCGGTCCGATCCCTAGCGCGACCCAGCGATCGTCGACCGAGTAGAGGTCCGTCGGCCCGGGCGCGCAATCGCTGTATCTTCAGCGAGGGAGCGCTCATGAAAACTCTAACTCGCAGTTTCCTTCAGGGCCTCGCCCTAGTCGTGCCGATCTCCGCCACCGCCTACGTCGTGTACTGGGCGGTCACGACGATCGATGGTCTCCTGGGGGTTTCGATCCCCGGCCTCGGGATCTTGATCACCGTAGTGGCGATCACCCTCGTCGGACTCCTCGCCTCCAATGTGCTCGGTCGACGCCTGGTTCGAGTCCTCGAAAAGGGCATCGAACGGCTTCCCGTGGTCAAGCTCCTCTACGGGTCGATCAAGGACCTGATGGGAGCGTTCGTCGGAGACAAGAAGGGCTTCGAACGACCGGCGATGGTCGACGTCACCGGCGATGGCAGCGTGCGCGCCCTCGGATTCGTGACCTGCGAACGGTTTGACGATCCGAAGCTCTCGGGGTTCGTCGCGGTATACCTGCCCCAGTCTTACAACTTCGCCGGTAACCTCTTGGTGGTCCCTCGGGATCGGGTGAGTCCGATCGATGCGGATGGTGCTCAGTTCATGGCGTTCATCGTGAGCGGCGGGGTGGCAGAGATGAACGCGGCGAAGACCCGCATGGACCCCGACCTCATCGCCAAGGTCGCCGCCAAGCGCCGGTGATGCAGGCTAGTTCGCGTTGACCGGCATCAGGGTGAGGCTGATCTCGCGCTCCTGGCCGTCGCGCCGGAGCTTGACCCGCACCGGCTGGCCTACCTGGCGCCGGTCGAGGATATCAAAGAGGTCGGTGGGCACGGCGATCGGCTCGTCATCGATGGCCACGATAATGTCGCCAAGAACAATGCGCCCGCTTCGGTCTTGCCGCGCCGGCTGAAGGCCCGCGGCCGCCGCAGGTGAGTTCGGAACGATCCCCAACACAAGAACCCCGGTGACCCCCGCCTGCCGGGCGAGGCCACCCTCGTCGATCTGGACGCCGAGCGCGGGGCGAATGATTCGGCCATGCTGAATGAGCTGAGGCACCACCCGGGCGACGCTGTCGACGGGCACGGCAAAACCCACTCCCGCCGACGCGCCGGAGGGGCTGTAGATTTGCGTGTTCACTCCGATGAGTCGGCCGGCGCTATCGAGGAGTGGCCCCCCGGAATTGCCAGGATTGATCGCCGCGTCGGTCTGAATCGCTCCGGTGATCGGGCGCCCTCCGATCGAAGGGATCTCGCGACCGAGGCCGCTGACCACGCCAGTGCTGAGGGTGTGGTCGAGCCCGAAGGGGTTTCCGATCGCGTAGACATGTTGGCCAACCAGCAGATCGGAAGACGTGCCGACGGGAAGCGGAGGAAGAAGATTCTGCGGCGCCTCGATGCGAAGGACCGCGATGTCTTTGTCCGCATAGTGGCCCACGAGCCGCGCGGCCCACACCGACTGGTCGGAAAGCGTGACCCGTGCGGCATCCGCGCCTCGGACCACGTGATAGTTGGTCACCACGTGCCCCTGATTGTCCCAGATGAATCCCGACCCCGTGCCCTGCGGGATGGTGGTGATATTGCGCCGGAACGGATCTCGACGAACCGCAAGCTTCGTGATGAACACCACCGAGGGAGCGGCCTGCCGAAAGATATCGATGGTGGTCTCTTCGGCTGCGGCGAGGTCCCCGCGGGGCGCCACGGGTCGCGGCTCGGCCGCGGGCGGCGCGTTGGGGTTTGGGTTCACCCCGCTCGTTGGGCCCGCCGGGGTCGGCTCGAGGGCAAGGGTGAGCCCCAGCCCGGCCACCGCGACCGTCAAGCCGAGCACCCACGCGCTCAGTCCGGCGATGAGAAACTTGGCACCCAAAGACATAGCTCAGACCAGAAACACGCGGGAGGCCGAGTTCATTCTGTGGCGGCGGCTTCTCGTTCGCGCTGCCGTCGCCGAATGTTCTCGAGGCTGTCGTCGGGAATCGATTCGATGAGGCGTCGGGTGTAAGGGTCTTTCGGGTTGTCGTAGACCACCTCGGAGGGGCCGAATTCCACGATTTTCCCGTCCTTCATCACCGCGAGCATATCGCTCATGAACTTCACCACGCTCAGGTCGTGGCTAATGAAGATGTAGGTGAGACCGCGCTCCTCCTGCAGATCTTTCAGGAGATTCAGGACCTGAGCCTGCACCGACACGTCCAAGGCCGAGACCGACTCATCGCACACGATGAAATCCGGCTCGACGGCAAGGGCCCGGGCGATGCCGATGCGCTGGCGCTGCCCTCCCGAGAACTCGTGCGGATACCGGGTGAGGGCCTGGGCCGACAGCCCCACCTCCTCGAGGAGCTTTGCCGCCCGGTCGCGTCGTTCACTCTTCCCATCGCCGATATCGTGAATCTTCATCGCCTCGACGACCGCAGCTTCCACCGTCATCCGCGGATTGAGCGAGCCGTACGGATCCTGAAACACCACCTGGAGGCGACGTCGAAGCTTGCGAAGGTCCGCCCCTTTGACCGAGTGCACATCGGTTCCCTGGAAGAAGATCTCTCCTTCGGTCTTCTTTTGCAGCTGGAGAATGGCGCGTCCGGTGGTGGTCTTCCCGCAGCCCGACTCACCGACGAGCCCCAAGGTCTGGCCCTCGTAGACCCGAAAATCGATCCCGTCGACGGCCTTCACGTGGCCCACGGTGCGGGACAAGAGGCCTTTCTTGATCGGGAAGTACACCTTGAGCCCGCGGACTTCGAGAAGTGGCTCCTGACCTTCGGGAACCGCGATGGTGTCGTCCGCCCGCTTCGACTCTGCGAGGGTAAAGCCCGCTTCTTTGAGTTCGTTTTCGGGATGAAGGAGGCGCCCCCGCCCCTTCTTCACCAGCTCATCGATATGGCTGAGGTCGGTCCGCTCAATCACCTCGACCTTGTCTCCGTTGGTGGACACTTCCATGTAGTCCTGCACCGTGGGGAGGCGTCGAAAGGTCGAATCCGGCTTGGGTCGGCACGAGAGAAGGCCGCGCGTGTACGGATGCCTGGGGTTTTCAAAGATGTCGACGACCGGGGCTCGCTCGACGAGGCGACCGCGAAACATCACCGCCACGTCATCGGCGATTTCACCGATCACCCCAAGGTCGTGGGTGATGAACAGGATCGACATCTGCCGCTCGTCCCGAAGCTTGCGGATGAGGTCCAGGATCTGCGCCTGAATCGTGACGTCGAGGGCGGTCGTGGGCTCGTCCGCGATGAGAAGCTTCGGATTGCAGCTGATGGCCATCGCGATCATCACGCGCTGCTTTTGCCCGCCGCTCATCTGATGGGGATAGGATTCGATTCGACGAGACGGATCCGGGATGCCCACCTCATCGAAGAGCTCGATCGTGCGCTTGCGCGCCTCATCGGCACTCACTCCCTGATGAAGCCGAATCGCTTCCATCACCTGGTCGCCGACGCGATACACCGGGTTCAACGAGGTGCCCGGCTCCTGAAAGATCATGCTGACTTCAGCGCCGCGGATTTCTCGGAGCTCCTTCGGTGGGAGCTTGACCAGGTCCTTGCCAAGGAACGAAATCGAGCCTGCCTCGATGCTCGCCACCCGGTCGGGCAAGAGCTGCATGATCGTAAGGGAAGTAACCGACTTTCCGGACCCGGACTCTCCGACGAGTCCAAGGGTTTGGCCCTTGGGGATTTCAAAGCTGATGTCGTCGACGGCTTTGACGACCCCTTCTTCGGTCCGGAAATAGGTTTTGAGCCCTTCGACTTGGATGAGCGGCGCCTCGGTCACGGGCGGGAAAGTAGCGCCCCCCGCGCCGCACCGCCAAGGGAACCGCGGATCCGTGGGGGCGAAGGGACCTTTTGGGCTGCGCCCCCTTGAATCTGGGGTATTTGTGGGGTGTAACCCATGGGCACGATGAGTACTCCCAAGACCGACGGGTCCCCTGCCCCGACCTGGGGCCGGCTGCTTCCCGTCGCCTGGGTGGTGGGCTCGCTCGTGGCGCACGGGACGATGCTCGGCGTGGCGGTGACCGCAAGTCCGACCCAAAGCACGGCGCCGTTGCCGATGTTCGTGACGATGGAGATCGAAGGCGATTCGCTCGAAACGTTAGTCGAAGAGCCGCTCGACGAAGAGATCGAGGAACCGGTCGCGGAAGAGACGCCCGCCGACGATGTACCCGCCGAACCGGAGCAGCTCGCCGCGGTGACCCCCGAACGCCCGGGGTTCGATCCCCGCCCGAGCGCCGACAGCGTGCTCCTCGCCGAAGGGGAGAGCGACAACACGGTGGCGGTGCGTGCGCCCGGCGTCGACGTGTGCGATCCGATCGAAAACCCAACGGCCTGCCTTCCCCCCGAACGGGATTCCAACCCGCCCGCCCGGGACCCGAGCGAAGTATGGGCCGCGATCAACCCGGGGGCGGTGGGTTCGTCTCTCGCCGACAGTCTGATCCCCGACCCTCGCTCGTCGGCGCGCGGCGACGCGATCAATCGCGCCCTTCAGGACGACCTCCGCCGTCGGGCGATGAGCAAGAACTACCTGAGCCGACGCCCTCCGCCGGAACTCGATCGTCGGGCGGACGGGAGCTACGTCTATCAGGGCACCCCCTTTGACGCGACGATTCATCCCGACGGTCGCGTCTCCTTCGAGGACCACCGCGTCGGGCCGGCTCCTGGTCAGCCCATCGGGACGTTTACCCTCGACGTGACCGAAGAAATGATGCGCGGCGCGGGAAACGACCCGTACCGCCACGAGCGAGCGTGGTTTATGCGCGAAACCCGGGAGATCCGCGAGCGCCTCGAAAACGAATCGGACCGGCGCAACCTCAATCGTGCGATCGGAGGGCTCGGGTCTCGCCTCGCCCAGATTTGGTCCTCGGATGCGCCCGCGCGCACCCGACGGCGGCAGCTCTTCGAACTGTGGGACGACTGCGCGACCGATGAAGCAGGGAACCGCGCCCGTCGGGTGGTGGAAGCGTTCATCTCGCGCGAGCTTCCGCGCGGCAGCCCCGACGCGTATCCGGCATCCGAGCTTGCGTCGCTCAACGCACGTCGACAGAGCCCGGTTCCCTTCGCACCGTATGGCTGAAGCGGTACGCTCCGGGCCATGGACGCAGCCAAGCTTCAGAGTCACGGAGATCGAGAGCTATCCGAAAAGCTCCGCGCCGAGCCCCTCGTGGTGAAGGTCAACGAGGAGATCGAAAAGGAGGAGGAGAAGTCGCCGAAGGGAGTTCGGCGCCACCTCCTCGCGACATCGCTCCGACTGACCGAGGCGATGATGCCGGGGATGCACAAGACGGTCGCGGAGTGTCGCGAGCGACTGGGCATTGAGATTCCGCTCGAGCTCTACGTCTATCCGAGCGCGACGTTTAATGCCGCGTGCATCAAGCCGGAAGCCGGGCGGCTCTTCATCATGGTGTCGTCGAGCCTCTTGGAAGGGTTTCCCGACGATGAGCGCCGCTTCGTCCTTGGCCACGAGCTCGCTCACCACCTCTACGGGCACCACGACATTCCGATCGGTTTTATTCTCAACGGCAAACGCCCTGCCCCGCCGGACCTCGCGCTGCGCCTCTTTGCCTGGTCTCGCTACGCCGAGATCAGCGCCGACCGAGCCGGGGCCTACTGCTCGAACAATCCCGACGCAGTCGCCCGGTCATTGTTTCGACTGGCCTCGGGCATGAGCGGCGACCTGTCGAGCATCAATATCGAAGGGTTTGCCGAGCAGGTCGACGACCTCCAGACCGAACAGCAGGAGCCGGGCTCGAAGACTCCCCAGGCCGACTGGTTCTCCACGCACCCGTTTAGTCCGCTTCGGCTCAAGGCCGTACGCCACTTCTTCGACTCCGAGCTCTTCAAGGAAGACGGCATCAAGACCGCGACCCTCGAAGCGCACGTGCAGGCGCTGATGTCGCTGATGGAGCCGAGCTACCTGGAAGAGAAATCCGAGGGCGCGGAGACGGCGCGGCGGCTCCTGTTTGCCGCTGCGATCGCGGTCGCCGACGCCGCCGATGGGATCAGCGAGGAAGAGATCGCGGCCTTCGAGAAGTTTTTTGGGGCCGACTCGTTCTCACGAAAGCTCGACATCGAGGCGATCAAAGGAACCCTGGACGCCCGGCTCCGCGACGCGATGGAAAAGGTGTCGCACGTTCGTCGGATCCAGGTCCTCCGCGACTTGTGTGTGATCGCGCGGGCCGATGGCGATGTGCAAGAGGCGGAGTATGTGGTGGTGAAGAAGGTCGCCGCGGAGCTGGAGGTCCCATTCGAGATCGTGAGCGAGACCCTTTGCGGAAACTGCGACTTCAATACCGGCGTCCATCAAGCCTGAAGAGGGCGCCGCGGCGAAGCGCAAAGAACAAGACGGCAACGCCGAGAAAGAGGCAGACGTCCGCCACGTTGAAGATGGGATAGTCGAAGGCGAGGACGTGGAGGAAGTCCACCACATAACCAAGCCAAACAACAAGAGCGCCATGCTCCCCGCAAGAATGAATCGCTTTGCTCGTGGCACTGCGAGGGAACATCCGAAGGCGCTCGCCATTCCGCGGGTGGACATCATTCACGACGCGGCGTCGTGGGCAGCCTCGGACTCATCTGCTCGAAGGCTCGCGGCTCGGGTTGCGATCAAGCCATTCCGGCTTGAGGCTCACTTGTCAGGCCAAGCCCACCGGGCTTTACGGCTCAGCGCTCTCCCGGGTGTAGGTCCCTCGGGTCACGATGTCGCCGCCGCTGTAAACGTGCCCGGAGCGCGCTTCGTCGTAGACGATGAACACATTGCCTTCGTCGAGTGAGAGCTCGCGGACCAGTACGTCGGCCGCGGTCCTCAGCATGGCTTCGACGACCTTCGGGTCCTTGCCCTCGAACGAGCTCAATCGAACCAACGGCGGATGGGTGCTCGCAGGCTGAACGGACGCGGGGGTATTCCCTTCGACGTACTGGTTCCCGGGCACCGTCAGCCACGTCCCCCACACATGCTGAGACGCGAGCCCCGCAACATCGGCCACCGAAGTGCAAAGCGTGCGAAGGACGTGGGACAGGTCCACGTCCTCACGCTGAGGAAGGGCGCGAATGTCGAACACCGGCATCCCGGTAAGGAAACCTCAGGCGCCATACGGAACCAAGCGACATTGCGTGAATTCCCACACACACTCACCACGGACTCCTGCTTTATCGCTCAAACGCAGTAAACACTTGATATAGCTGGTGTTTTCTTCGACATGTGACGTCCTTGCAACACTGCGGCTACTCGGCTGGCTCAGCACGCCGTGGATGTCACCTTCCGGCCCGTGCTTGCCCGGGCAGGAATCGCGCTCGTGTTCCTCGTCGCCTGCTCGGCGCCGGATGACCCCCGGACTCCGTTCATCGCCGAGTCCTTCGTTGAAGCCGACTACGCGCTCTTTCAGTCTCGGCCCGACCTCGTCGAAGGCAAATACGTCCGCATGGCGGACAGCCTCTACGCCTACTACCGGGGCAACATGCCCGTGTTCACGCGTGACGCGACGCGGGGCGCATCGCCGATCACCGACACCGCGTTTCCTGCCGGAGTGCTCCCGCTGACCACCGGCGATGCTCACCCCGAGAACTTTGGCATTCTCGTCGCCGCGGATGAGAGCCTCGCGTTCGAGCCCAACGATTTCGATTCGGCGGACCGCTACCCCTACTTCTGGGATCTTCGGCGACTGACGGCAGGACTCGTGATCGCGGCTCGACTCTCCAATCCCGAGGACGAAGCCGCCCAGCAGACAACCACGGCGGAGGCCCCGGAGATCGCCGCTGCCGCTGCCCGGGCCTACCGGGAAGGTCTCCGTGCATATGCCGACGGAGCCCCGCGGGAGCGGGTGACAGAGAGTACCAATCCCAATATTGCGGACCTGTTTCGACGAGGTCTCCGGGATCTGGGACGCCGCGATGAGCTCAACGAGCTTACCGAAGCAGGACCGGATCGGAGCCGCGTTTACCTTTGCCTACGCCCTCGGCATCGACGACCTCGGCGACCGCGAAGGCATGATCTTCGAAGGTCAGCTTCGCGTGGAGCCCATCGAACAGTTCCTTGTGGGCATCGATGCCACCTACGTGATCCGCGATACGGACGCCGACTCGGACGAGCTTAGTCGGATCCTTTTGGCGGTGGGCTACCAGCCGCTCGATCCCTTTACGGTGTGGCTTGCGGGGAGCCGACAGTTCGTCGGCGATCAGGCCGAGGCGGCGATTCCCCTCGGCGACCGCTGGGACCTTCGCGTGGTGGGACACGTACGGTTCTAGCCACCGGATAAACGTGGAGCCCGCGTCCGAAGAGAGAGGCACGGCGCTCAGACAGACCCTTTAGAGATGCGGTTCTTAGAGAGATGCGGTTCTTAGAGTTGCGGTTCTTAGACAGGAAAGAGCGGAGGAGACCCATGCGATACTTACTCATGATTGCCCTAGTGCTCGGTGGCTGTTCCGAAACCGACGACGATCCGATCCGAGGCCGCGCCGACGCGACTCCAGAGCTAGTAGTTTCGATGGGTTGCGAACGGTGGTGAGGCAACAAATGACCTCGTCCCCGATTAGGCGAGGAGTTCGGAGAGGCCGCCGTGGTTGTGTTCGGGGTCACCGAAGCTGGTGACGTCCATGCCGAACGCCTGTTGGATGGTCACCAGCATGTCCGCGAGGCTCTTGCCCTCGGGGTACCGAATGTGACGGCCAGTCCGGAGTGCGCCGCCGGCGCTTCCTGCGAGGAGGACGGGCACGTTGTCGGAGTTGTGGACCTGCCCGTTCTGCATCGAGTTGCACCAAAGGAGGACGACATCGTCGGCGATCCCGAAGCCATCGAGCTGCATCATGAACTCACCGATGAGTTCGGAGTTCCACCGATGGATCTTGAGGTAGTCCTCCATGTCGGCCTGCCAGCCATTGCCGCGAGCGCCGTTGTGCGAGAGGTCGTGCCAACGGCCGCTCACCCCGAGCCACGGATGCGTCATGTTGGTGGCTTCGAAGGCCATCTGGTAGGTCGCGGACCGGGTGATGTCGCAAGCGAACGCTAGCGCCAACAGATTGAGCTGTGCCCGCGCGACCTCCGGCACATCCTCGAGGTTGTTTCGCTCGATAAACCTCGGATTGTCATCGATCGGCTCCTCCGGCCGGCTGCAGGTTGCGGCCGGCATGATCGAGATCCGGCGCTCGACGTCTCGGAACGACTCGAGATAGTTGTCGAGCTTGGCGCGGTCTTCGACGCCGACCCGTTCCCGCAGCCGATTCGCCTGGCCCACCGCGGAGTCGAGCATGGAACGACGCTCTTCGAGCAGATGATTGACTTCGTTCGGATCGGTGGCGATGTCGCTGAATAGTCGCGTAAACACCGCCCGAGGATTGTTCTCCGCGACCGCCGCCTGATCCCGGTCATACCAGGACGCGGTGTAGCGCGGCCCGACCTTTGTCGACGTTCGGACTCCCAGCTGAAGCGCCGGGACCCGCGTGTCGGCTCCGACCGCTTCGGCGATCGCGTGATCCACCGAGCGGTTGGGAAGCGAATCGTCGTTCTTGAACGACGCCCCCGTAAGGAGTGCGCCGTAGCCTTTGTGACCGCGGCCCGGCGCTTCGAGGCCCTCGACGACCGTGAGCTTGTTCTTGAGAATGCCCCCGCCCATGGTGGCCAGCGGCTCGAGGATCAGCGACGGCTCCCAATCCGGATTGTCGAGCATGGTTTCGCCGGTGCGAAAGGTCCATGCGCGACAGCGGTCGTTGGAGTTGCAGGTGCCGGCGGCGGGGATCTCGTAGCGCGGGGTTCCCGGGGCCGCGGGGAAGAACGCTTCGCCGAGCGTGCCGAGCGGCTGGATGTATCCCACGAACCGCTTGACCGCTGCGCCCTGCGCGTTGCCAGACTCCCCCATCGCGTGAAGAAACGGAAGCGCGATTGCGGCGCCGGCGGTCCCGCGAAGAAATGTACGACGATGAAGACGCTTGAAGCCCACGTTCACTCTCCCTCTGGCAGATAAAGAAATGCGTTCGTCGTGGCGAGAGCCACCAGCGCTGCCCGAAACTCCCCATCGCTGTCCGCGAGGGCTTGGTCGAGGGTCGCGAGACTCGCAAACTCGCGAACCGAGTCGCGACGGTTGTACGCGAAGCGAAACAGCTGCCGTCCGAAGCACGCCCGCACCTGAAGATTGTCGGCCATTGCGGTTTGAAGCTCCGCTGCGCCTCGGAACGCCCCCACTTCCGTCATCACCACTTCGCCAGAGTCATCCACCGGCTCGCCGCCGTCGGTCATTCGAAACGTCCCGGTGGCGTCGTACGCTTCGAAACCGTAGCCGATGGGGTTCATCAGGGTGTGGCAGCCGGCGCAGCTTCCGCCTCCGGTGAGCTGCTCGTAGCGCTGACGAGTGGTGTTCGCGTCGGTGAGCATCGGGGGCGTGTCGTCCACGTCGGGTGGAGGCTCGGGCACCTCGTCGCAGAAGAACTGCGTGCGCACATACTTTCCCCGACCGACCGGCGACGTTTGTTCAAAGCCCTCGAGCGCGAGGATCCCCGACCGGGTCAAGATCCCCTGGCGCGTTGCCGCGTCGAGTTCCGTCCGGACGAGGTCGGCGCCCCGAACATCCACTCCATAGATCCCCGAAAGGGACTCATTGACAAAAGAGTGAGTCGCAGTGAAGAGCGCAGGAAACCGCGCTCCGTCGGACCACACCATATCGTCAAGGAACATATCGATCTCCGCTCGCATGTGTGTCGGGATCTCGACGTCCCAGTCGGGATAAACCTCGGGGTCTTTGTTCAGCGAACGGATCTCACCAAGGTGAAGCCATGCGTCGTAGAACTCCCCAAAATGCGCTTTCGTCCGCGGGTCATCAACCATTCGCTCGGCCTGCGCAAGGATCGCGATCGGGTCGATGAGTTCGTCCGCCTCCGCCGCCGATACAAGACTCGCATCGGGCATCGTTCCCCAATACAGGTAGGAAAGACGCGAAGCCATTTCCCAAGACGTCGGCTTCACGAACCCCTCGGGGCCCGCTTCGCCCCCAAGCTCGAGGAGATAGAAGAACTGCGGTGCAATGAGTACCGCTGTCGCGATCATCTCAATGCCTCGGGCAAACCCCTCGCTCGACGCAGCGTAGACATCCATCAAGTCGGCGAGCTCATCGTCGCTCAACGGTCGTCGCCACGCCGCCTGACCAAACCCGATCGCGAACTCTCGCGCACAGGCCTCGTCCTCACCTGAGCAGTTTGCAAACGCGCTGACTTCGATCGTTCCGGCAATCCCTTCGGCCGCGCCGAGAGCCTGCTCGGCGAGCGTAGGGGGAAAGGTCATGTCCGGATCGCTCGGAAAGCCATGGATCGTCTCCTCGCTCGGAAAACCATCCCCCGCGGTGACCTCCTCGCCGAGCAGGTCGGAGAGGGTGCGGTTGTACTCCAGTCGGGTCAGGCGGTGCATGGCACGGACTTCGTCGTTCGCGAGGTCCGGCCAGATATCCAGGTTGACATCATCCGGAAGCATCGGAGGGGGCCGATCGCTGATCGGCGCCCGGGGCGAGGAGGACGGTGTCGAGACCACCCCTTCGCAGCCCAGCACGAGCAGGAAAGCAGGAAGAAGAACCTTCAGCGTTGCCATGCCCCTCTGCAATGCAATCCCAAAACCACCTACTCGAAGCCAACAATCACTTGGTTCTGGCGGCGGTTCTGGCAACGCGGCCGGGCGGCGCTTCCATCGTTGCCGGCAGATTCTTGCAGGCTCTCACGGGGGATGTAGGACACCGTCGGTGCAACCTGGCGCCGCGTCGACCGCGACGCCCCCGCAAAACGAACGCCATCTCGACCTTCGTTCTGAAGTATGGTGGGCGAGTGCGCGGTTCATTCTTCAACCGAACGCTTCTCCGCGCGCGTCTTCCACAAACCCGGCGATGGATAGGCGCGGGCTGGCTCATCGGCGCGCTGGGAATCGCGGCCTTCGGCTCTGTCCCCGTCGCCCTGGCCGACGCCCAACTCGACGCGGCGCGGGTCCGGGCGGAGAACGCGGATTTCCCGGGCGCCCTCGAGCTCCTCGAGGAAGTCGAACGTTCCTCAGAGCTCACCCGCGTCGAACTCCTCCGGTTTCTAGAAGTCCGGGCATTCGTGCGCTTCGCGCTAGGGGAGCGGGAAGCCGCCGAACAAGATCTTCGGAGCCTCGCCCATCTCGAACCGACCTACCGGCTGCCCGAGAACTGGTCTCCCGACCTCATCGAGCTCTTCGAGGCCGCCCGCACCCGCGCACCCGCGCCGCCGGACGTTCGCAGCAGCGCAACGCCGGCGGATGGGACGATCTCGATCGAGGCGTCGGTCGAACGAGCGCCGGAACACCTGCGCTCCGACCTCGTTGTCCTGTTCCGACTCGACCGGAGCGATTGGGAACGGCGAGCTGGCGCCGAGGCTGCGATCTCTGTCCCCGAGGGGGCGGTGGTGGAGTATCGCGCAGTGCTCGAAGGGCTCGGCTCCGCTCCGATCGCGCAAAGCGAGATCGGGGAGTACCTCCGCCCCACGTCGGGGGAGCCCCCGCCTCTTCCAGAGGAATCGGGGAGCTCGGTCGGTCTCATCGTTGGGCTCAGCGTCGGGGCCGCGGTGGTGGCCGCCGCCGCGGTGATCCTCGTGTTGTTATTGACGTCCGACGACGGCGCTACACGACCGGACGCACCGGTCGTTCTAGATTTCTAGAGGTATCCTGGCTTCGACGGTGACCCGAGCGACAAAAATGAAGGCTTCCGAAGACGCGCCCGGCGCCGATGGAGGTTTCGACTTGTCTGCGTCGCGCGGCCCGCTTCCCTCGGCCGCGAGCCTCAAGGTAGGGCGCTACGAGCTTTGCTTCGAGCTCGCTTCGGGAGGCATGGCCACCGTCTATCTTGCGCGCCATCGCGGCCCTCATGATTTCACCAAGCTCGTTGCGCTGAAGATCATTCACCCGCATCTCGTCGGGCAGGAGGGCTTCATCGAGATGTTTCTCGACGAGGCACGGATCGTCTCCCACGTCCAGCACAGCAATGTGTGTTCGGTGGTCGATTTTGGAACCTACGAGGGCCAGTACTTCATCGTGATGGAGCTCCTGGTGGGCGAAACGGTGGGACGGATCCGCAACACCGTCATCAACCGCCCCGCGCTCCGGAACGACCCTGCGTTTCTCGCTTACGCAGTGCGCATTGTTGCCGACGCGGCCGAGGGCCTTCACGCCGCGCACGAGGCCACCGGCGAAGGTGGCGTCGCTCTCAGTATCGTGCACCGAGATGTTTCGCCACAGAACATCCTCGTTGGCTACGACGGGCTCGTAAAAGTGATGGACTTCGGCGTGGCGAGCGCGGCCAACCAATACCACCTCACCCGAACCGGCACGATCCGGGGCAAGCCAAGCTACATGGCGCCGGAGCAGATCGATCTCGAAAGGGCGATCGATCGACGCGCCGACATCTGGTCCCTTTCGGTCATCCTCTGGGAGCTCCTATCCGGGGCTCGGCTCTTCGACGAAGGAAGCGAGGTCCGCACGATGAACGCGGTGCTCCGCCGGAAGATCCCGGCGGTGGCCGACATGAATCCCGCAATCGACAAAGGCCTCTCTGCAATCGTGACGAAGGGACTGGAACGCGATCCGGACAAGCGCTTCGCCACCGCGCGCCATCTGTCGACCGAGCTTCAGCGCTATCTCACCAGCTCGCCGGACATTTCCCACGCCGATGTCGGCGGGTGGATGCGCCAGACCTTTCCAAGCCTGTATGCGAGGCGTCAGGAACTCATTACGCAAGCCCGAGAACAGCGAAAGGACTCGATCCTTCCCACGGCGTCACGGGCGTTGAGCGACGATTCGGTACCGCCCAGCGACGACCTTCGAGCGAACGCCACCGAGACCCTCCCTTCGCCAACCGGCACCACGCCGCCCCGGAAGAACCGACCCCTGCTCATCGGGCTCATCGCAGTGGCCGCGGGCCTGGGGCTCGGGCTCGCGGCTTTTGCGGGCAGCCAGCTCGCAGCGAGCGACGGGCCAGCCTTCGCCGAGGCAGAGGCAGAGGCAGAGGCAGAGGCAGAGGCAGAGGCAGAGGCAGAGGCAGAGACAGAGGCAGAGGCAGAGACAGAGGCAGAGGCAGAGACAGAGGCAGAGACAGAGACAGAGGCAGAGACAGAGGCAGAGGCAGAGGCAGAGACAGAGGCAGAGGCAGAGGCAGAGACAGAGGCAGAGACAGAGACAGAGGCAGAGGCAGAGACCGTCGCACCCTCCGAGGAGGTGGGCGCGTCGAGCCAAGAAGCCGAGGCCGTGAGCCCGATGACCCCCACGGAGGCGCGTCCGGCGGGGCGTGGGATCCTCGCCGTGGCCACGCCTGGGGGCTGGGCGGACGTCGTCGTCGACGGGCGCCGGCAGGGCCGAACCCCCACGCAGTTTCCGATCGCAGCAGGCCGCCACGTCGTGGTGCTTCGACCGTTCGGTGAGCAAACGGAACGGCGGGTGGTGAGGGTCCGCCACGGACAAACGGCTCGGCTCGTGGTACCGGTGGCCCGCTAGTGGACGACGAACGAACACAACAGCGGGGCGACCGAAAGCCCGGACGGCCGCGCCTTTCCTTGGTCATCTACACCGGCGGCCAGCCAATGGTGGCGGCGCTTCTCAAGAACGTGCCGATCACCGTGGGACGAAAGGGCGCCGACGTCGAAATCCTGGACACAAGCCTCTCCCGGGCCCACGCCCGGTTCACTTGGCGCGATGACGGAGTCTGGGTGGAGGATCTGAAGTCGACGAACGGAACGTGGGTCGGCGACCGACAAGTCCACCGGGCGCTCTTGTCCGCGGGAGACACGATTCGGCTCGGGTCCGTCGACGCCGCGATCAACAGCATCGAACCCACCCGCGAACTGCTTCCGGTGGTCTCGGAGGAAGTGTTCGAGGCCTGGCTCCAGAACTGTTTTCGGCCCGGCCATCGAAGCACCCTCGGCGTCGTACTCCTTCGGCCGCTCGGCGCGCCTCAGCCGCTGACCTCGTGGCTGCCTTCGCTTCGTCCCCAACTTCGCCGCGCATCCCAGCTTGGCCTCTACGGTCCCGGCTGGCTGCTCATTGGTTTTGCCGGAGTCGACCGAGGCGAAGTGGAAAGCGTCGCCCGTCGCGTGGTGGTTTCCAGCGCGCTGATCGGAGGAATGGCGACCATTCCGCACGATGCCCGGCGTCCAGAAGAGGCGATCGCGATCGTGCGCCAGCGCGCCGAGGTCGCGAGCGCGGAATCCCCGCTCGTCGTCGACTTCGTCGACAGCGATAAGCCCCAGGGCATCATCGTGCGAAGCGAAGCGATGCGTTCGGTGTTCGACCTCGTCGGGCGGGTTGCCCCCTCCCGCGCCTCCGTGCTCATCGCGGGAGAAACCGGTACCGGAAAAGAACTCATCGCTCGAGCGATTCACGCCCAAAGTCCGCGGGCGCGAAATGCGTTTCGGGCGGTCAACTGCGGCGCCATTCCCACCGCCCTTCAAGAGAGCATGCTGTTCGGTCACGAGCAGGGTGCGTTCACTGGAGCTGAGCGCCGCCAGCCCGGCGTCTTCGAGCAAGCCCACGGCGGCACCGTATTCATGGATGAAGTCGGGGAGCTTCCCCCAACTACTCAGGCCGCGTTGCTTCGAGTTCTCGAGACGCGTCGCGTCATGCGGGTCGGCGGCCGAGAAGAATTCGAGGCGGATGTGCGGGTGATCGCCGCCACGCACCGAGATCTCGAAGCCATGGTCAACGAAGGCAAGTTTCGCGGAGATCTCTATTATCGCCTCAACGGGATTACCGTTCATGTCCCACCGCTTCGAGAGCGGCGTGACGAGATCCTCCCGTTGGCCAACCACTTCCTCAATCAGCGGGCGACCAGCGATCCCCAGGCGCCCCACTCTGCCGGCATTTCGGAAGCCGCGGCGAAACTCCTCGGCTCCTACTCGTGGCCGGGCAATGTGCGAGAGCTCCGAAACGCGGTGGAGCGCGCCGCCATCGTGGCCACCGGGGTGATTCGACCAGAAGACCTCCCGGCCAAAGTGCGCGGCTTTCGCGAGGGGTTGGGCGACGACTCTCTGTCCGAAGGAAATCAGCTTCCACTCAAGGAACAGGTCAAGGACTACGAACGCCAGGTGATCCTGCAGGCCCTCAAGGCCTGCCAGTTCAATCAGACCCGCGCGGCCCAGCTCCTGCAGATCCCCATCCGGACCCTCGCCCACAAGATTCAGGTCTACGACCTCAAGGGCCAGTTCCCGAAGAAGAGCTAGCGCGAGCTTCGGACAGTCCTCGCACTGCGAGCTAAGGTCCCGACCCCAGAACCGGGGAAGGCGTGAAGGCCTCGTTCATGTCTCCCGTGCCGAGCTGGCCGTAGCGGTTGAGGCCCCAGCAGAAGAGTCCGCCGTCCTCATCAAGCGCGCAGGTGTGCTCCGCCCCGGCGACGACCGACGTGGCGTTGGAAAAGAGGACCTCCGTGGGCATGTCGGCACCAAGGACCCCATCGCCTACCCCGAGTTGCCCAGACCGATTCGAACCCCAGCACGAGAGCGCGCCCGCTCCGCCCACTGCGCAGCTATGCGCTCCTCCAGCCGCTAGCGCGCCCACCGCAATACCGTCGAGCGCCTCCACCGGAGTGGCTCTCCCCTGCCGCGCGCCCGGATTACCGAGCTGGCCATCTTCATTGCTGCCCCAGCAACGAACGCCGCCATCACCGTTAACAATGCATGAGTGCATTGCTCCGACGGCCAGCCGCTGCACCAAGTTGGCATTCAACACTCCCCGAGTTCCCTCCGACTGCCCCGCCACCGCTCGGCCAAGCCGACCGTCCGAATTCGAACCCCAGCAGAGCGCAGTGGTGCCGTCCCCGATGGCGCAGGTGTGCGCGTCTGCCGCGGCGACGAAAACCAGCGCTGGGGAAACTTCCGGCACCCGGGGAACCATCCCATCGTCAGGAAATCCGTTGAGCTGCCCCGCGTCGTTACTCCCGAAGCAAAGGAGTGTCCCATCGGCGAGGAGCGCACAGCTATGCGAGCCTCCCGCGCTAACGCCGATGACTCCACTCCGGACCGACACGGGAAGATTGCTCCCATCGCCGTCCACCCCGAGCTGCCGGTCCCGGTTATCGCCCCAGCAGTAGAGGGTTCCATCCCCGGTCACCGCGCAGGTGTGTCCGTGGGTCCCCGCCAGCGGTCCACCTACGCTGACCGCCCGGACATCCGACAACTGCACCCGACGGGGAACCGAATGATCTTGATTGGTCCCAATGCCGAGCTGCCCCTCGACGTTTCGGCCCCAGCACCAGACCTCGTCAACGCCATTGATCGCGCACGTGTGGTTTCGCCCCGCGGCCACCTGACGAACCACTCCGATGCATCCTTCCTCAGCACAACCGTTCTCGGCCCCTGGTGTACATACTCCATCGTTGCACTGACCTCCGGCACACGCGGCGCTCGGAGTAGTCGCCGCAGCAACCACCCGAACAGCTGCGGTCGGTACGTCCGCTTCGACGCAGCCTTCCCCAATGAGATTGCAGTCGACATCGTAAGCCCTCGCCCGGAACCCGAACGTCCCCGTCCCCAAGTCGCCCGGTGCATTGACCGCGCCCCCGCGCGTGAGAAACGCTCGATAGGCGATCGGGCCATCCGTGGTGCATCCGCCGATGGTCACCGAAGCTTCAACCGCCCGAGTCGCGTCGCGGAACTCATCGCCGAGCGCCACCTCCCACGGAAAGGAGTCGGCCCCGCAGCCGACCGCCCCAATGATGAGCGCGCTGACACACCACCGCATGAGGAACCCTATCAAGAAATCCCCGCGGTCTTGGATGCCGATATCCATGCTTCGGGACATTGGCCGGGCGCGCACACATCTCCCGACACGGAGCAAAATCGCCTGCAATCATTTGCCGGCAACGCTCTTGATGCCTTGGCCGGAGCCGGCTCAAGACCCTGATGACCGCAGGGTTTCTGCGGTTCAGGTGGGAGGACCGGGCCTTGCAACGCTCCCCGTCCGGCAGGTGACTCCCTGCCCGGAGGATTGAATGACTCGACTGGCACCCGCACTTCTACTCCTCGCAAGCTGCAACGGCTTGGTTTCCGATGTGGGGGACGGCGAACCCGGCACCGGCACACCGCCGCCCACCGCCCCGGCCCCCCAGGACCTTCGTCAGCCGCCGGACCCCGCCACCTGTGCCGTTCCCGCGGAGCGGATTTGGAAGCTCACTCCGGCGCAATACGTTCGGTCGCTCGAAGCGCTGATTCCGCAGGCGGAGATTTCCACCGAAGCGATCGCCAGCTCGATCAGCACGACCACCCGCTTCGAGAACAACAACGACCAGCGACCGATGACCCTCCCGCACGTCGAGGCGCTGTTCAACGCAGCGAGCGCTGCGGCGGACGCGGCGATCGCCAACCCCACCGACCTCCACTCGTGCCTTGGCGATGGCCTCGACGACGACGCGTGCATCGGAAACGTGATCGAAGACTTCGGCGCGAAAGCCTATCGACGCCCGCTCACCGCAGAGGAGACCTCGGACCTGACGAGCTTCTTTGCCACCGAAGCAGGCGCGTACGGACGCGAAAACGGCCTCCACCAGCTCGTGCGTCGCATCCTGCTTTCCCCCGACTTTCTCTATCGCACCGAGCTGGGTGACAGCGGAGACCCAGAGTTCGACCTCACGCCCTACGAGCGGGCCTCGGCACTCTCTTACTTCCTGACCGATCAGGCACCCGACAGTGAGCTCTTTGCCGCCGCAGAATCCGGAGCCCTTGCCGACGTCACGGAGATGGAAAGCCAGGCTCGACGTCTCCTCGCCACCGCCGATGGAGCCCTCGGCATTCGCAACTTCTTTCGCGAGTACCTCCACACCGAGAGCGTCGCCGGGGTCAACAAGGACGAGGAGCGCTTCCCCGACTTTAACACCGACGTGTCGGCGGACATGGCGCTCGAGACCGAGGCGTTTATCGAGCATGTAATCTGGGAAGGCAACGGTAGCTACACCGGGCTTCTCTCGGCGCCGTACACCGTGGTGAACGAGCGACTTGCCAACTTCTACGGCTACGATGGAGTCCAGGGCAACAACTTTCAGAGAGTCGATACGGAGGGACGTGCGGGGATCCTGTCCCTCGGCGCGTTCCTCGCGACGCAGGCCACGTTCACCGACTCGAACATCGTGTACCGCGGTCACTTTGTCCAAGAGGAGATTCTGTGCGGAACGATTCCGCCGCCGCCCCCCGAGGTCAGTGACGATTTCGCGGCGCCCATGGACGGACAGACGCAGCGCCAGTTCCTCGAGGAGCGGCACTCCAACGACTCGACCTGCTTCGGCTGCCATCGGCTCATGGATCCCATCGGATTCGCCTTCGAGCACTTCGATGCGGTGGGACGCTACCGCGAACTCGACAACGGCCTTCCCATCGACCCGAGCGGCGAGATTGTCGATGTCGACCTCGAAGACCGCACGTTCAGCGGTCCGGTGGAACTTGCGAATCGACTCGCCGAGGCGCCCGAGGCGCGTCAGTGCTTCATCAAGCGGATGCACGAGTACACCGCGGGCCAGGCTCCGAGCGGGCTCGACGCGTGCAGTCTCTACGAACTCAACAGCGCCTTCGAGGCATCGAACGGTGATGTCCGCGAGCTGATCGTCTCGCTGGTCTCGAACGAGTCGTTCTTTCGCCGCAGTCGCTTGGATCGCTAGCATGACGCGAAAACTCTCCGGACGACGAGCGTTCCTGAGTGCGCTCGGACTTGGGGCGGGGGCGTGGGTCCTCTCGCCGATGCTCCGGCAGCTTCTCACGGAAGCCCACGGCCAGCCCTCCGCGACCAAGCGGTTCATTCTCTATATCAACGAGCTCGGAGTTCCCGGAGAGTATCGCCCCAACCCCGGCGCGAGCGGCATCGAACTTGGCCCCTGGGCGCCCCTCGCACCGCACCGAAGCGACCTCACGGTGCTCAAAAACCTCTACAACCCGTTCGACCTCGACCTCCACGGAAACCTCTGGCCGTTTTGCGGCACCGTCGGTCAGAGCTCCGGTGACTCGGTTCAACCGGGCGGCCCCTCCTTCGATCGATTCATCGCCGAGCGGATCGGCGCGTTCACTCCCCTTCGCTCCGTGAACATCGGGCTGTGGACCACCACGCCGCGGAGGATCCTCAAGTCCCACAGCGCAGAAGCCGCGGGCGTGGCCTTGCCTGCCGAGGGACCGGCGGAAGCATTCGGCCGCGTGTTCGGTGGAGATGCCTCTACGATGCCCGAGGAGATGGACAATCGGCTCGCGATGAACCGAAGCCTTCTCGACGGAGTCGTGGGGGACATCGAGCGAATGAACGGTCGCCTCGCCGCTTCCGAGCGAGAACGCATGGACCAGTACCTCACCTCGGTCCGTGAGCTCGAAACCCAACTCGCGCGCGTAGCCACGGCACGCGGTTCGTGCAGCGCGCCGGTGGCGCCCGATCCTGACGTCATCGGCTCGGGCGGAGCCAATCTCGCGCGGGCGGAAGCCGGCGCGAACGTGCTCGTCGCCGCCCTGACCTGCGGCTTCACCAATGTCGCGACGATCAACGCGGGCTCCGCGGGCGGCTTCCTCGGCTCGGGCATCGGCTCGCACAAGATGTGGCACGGCGACGGAACGGTGGAGACGCACTCGGCGTTCTACGGGCACCAGGCAGGACAGCTCGCGAGCATCTGGCAGGCGCTGAAAGATACGCCCGAGGGCGATGGCACGATGGCCGACAACACCGTCCTGATGTGGGCCAACGCCGCGGGAGGCAAGCATCACAGCGGCTCCTACGACTCCTGGGTGATGGCCCTTCATGGGGGTACTCCGGGCGACCGAGCGCTTGAACTGCCCGAGTCCGAAGTGGAAGCGGGCCCTGACCCTCGGCGGGCGTTGGTGAACTCCGGGATCAAGCGCGCGCCCAGCGTCGGTCGAAACGCACCGGTTCACGCGATCAACGACGCGTTTATCACGGTGGCCCAAATGCTCGGAGTCGGCATCGAGACCTTTGGCGACGAGCGGCTCAGCCAAGGCGTGCTGCCTGGGGTCCTCTAATGCGAACGGCGCTCCGCCTTGCACGCCTCTGTCCTGCACTCCTCCTTACCGCACTCCTCGTTGCCGCAGTCCTCCTTGCTGCGCTCCTCGTTCCCGCCGCCCCCGTCGCCGCCCAAACCTTCGACACCACGGGCGTCGGCGCGACCGTGCCCGCGGACGACTTTCCCATGTATCGACGGGTGGGAGCCGAGCTCAGCTACGACGAAGGCACCGAAGTGTATTCTTTCGATGGTTATGGCCATCGGCCGGACGACGGCTGGGACATGGTGGGCTTTGCGTACCGGGAAATGCCGCCTGGCGACTTCGACTATTCGATCCGGCTCCTCGACCTCCCCGACTGCAGCTATCTCAACTTTGGCCTGATGGTGCGAGAAGGGCTGGTGGGCAATGAGCGGATGGTGTTCCTCGTCTACAACCGGAATGCCGACAACTGGCGGTTCTACACTCGCGACGAGCCCGGCAATCACGAAGGGCGGAACTGTCCGAACGGCTACCGGTCCTGTCAGTCGCGGGTGAACCTGGACCGATTCTCGGATCCCGCGAACGTGTTTCTTCGCCTCGAACGAAAGGACGGCCTCTACACGGCCTCCTACAGCACCGACGGCACGAGCTTTGTCTCGTTGGGCGACGGCGAGGGCTTCACCCTCGCCACCGAGCAGGTCTTCGCGGGGGTTGCGATGTCGTGTGGCAACAAAGGAGCGGCGCGTGGCGTCGCCCACTTCGACCGAGTCACATTTGGCGACTCGTCTCTTCCCCCGCCACCGCCGCCAACCGATGGCGACCCTCCTGACCCGCCGGATGCGACCGTCCCCGACGCCGCGGTGGACGCGATGGTCCCCGACGCCTCGGTCACCGCACCCGATGCAGGGACCCCACCCGAAGCTCCCACACCGGATGCGTCCGGATGTACTGCGGGCCCTGGCGCTCCCGTCTCAGGTGGGTTTCTGCCGGTGTTCGTTGCCGTTCTGGTTCTTCTTCGACGAAGAATCTGAGTCGCCTCGAATCGAACGGCGGCCGCCAAGCGTCGAGGGAACGCGTTGACGCGGTGGCTAGTCTAGCGCCCCTGAAATCGACCTTCGCGCCGTTCGAGGAACGAGCGCACGCCCTCCGCTGCGTCCTCGGTTCCCATCAGGCGGCGCGCCTCGGGATAGAGTACCTCGAGCGCCGCCGCGGACCCGTCTTCGACCGCCCGCGCCGCGTTCTGTCGCGTTGCGTGAACCGCCAGCGGCGCACAAGCCGCCACTCGGCTCGCAAGTGCACGGGCTCGGTCCAGGAGCTCGGACGCCGGCAGCACTTCTTGCACGATGCCGATCCGATGCGCTTCTGCAGCGTCGAACTCGTCGCCCGTCAGGAGATAACGCATCGCGTTCCCCCACCCTGCGACCTCTGGCATCCGCAGCGTCGCCCCGCCGAACGGCATGATGCCGCGGTTGACCTCCATCTGCCGAAACCGGGTGGTGTCGGCGGCGAGCCGGATGTCGCTCG
This sequence comes from Myxococcota bacterium, assembly GCA_039187775.1. Taxonomy (GTDB): domain Bacteria; phylum Myxococcota_A; class Polyangia; order Polyangiales; family JBCCZL01; genus JBCCZL01. The sequence goes on along the minus strand of JBCCZL010000012.1, from coordinate 11,977 downwards.
CGAGGAGGAGTTCGATTCCGATCGTAAAGCAGTACCCCTGCACTGCCATCACTACCGGCTTGCTTCGGCGACGTCCCAGGAGATCGAGCGGGTCGACGTGCCCTTCCGGGAAGAGCTCGGTTCCCTTCGCCACCTCGGGCCCAACCTCCGCCAGATCCAGGCCCGCGGTGAAGTGATCGCCGTGGGCGAACAGCACCGCGCAGCGAAGCTCCGGATCGTCTTCGAACTCGGTGTAGGCCTCCGCAAGCTCCCGGAGCATGGCGAGATTAAATGCGTTTCGCTTCGCTTCGCGCCGAAGTCCCACGAGGAGCACGTGCTCCTCCCGTTCTACACTGAGGGTCGTTGGATCGGACATCGCTTCTCCCGAGCTAACCTGAAATTGTCGCGCGCCTCAGTAGAGGTTCGCTACTTTGTAACAAGGAACATCTCCTGGGCATCTTTGATGGCAGACGCAGGACCCACAAAAATCACGTGGTCTCCCACCTCGATATTGGTGTGACCGCGGGGAACCACAAAGGCTTTCCCGCGAATCACCGCAGCGACCACGCACTCTTTCGGAATGGCGATCTCCTGGATGATCTTGCCGGCCACTTCGGCCTGCTCCGGAACGTACACCCCCACGAGATTGGCGATCCCCGCTTCGATTTCGAAGAGCTCCGCCACCCCGGGTCGATCGAGATAGTTCTCGACCAGAGCGGCCGTGGCCCAAGGCGCGCTGATGGCCACGATGCCTTTCTCTTCAAGGAGATCGCTGTACTCAGGCTCCTGGACGATCGCGATCACCTGCTGCATTCCAAGACGCCTCGCCTGAAGCGCCGCGATCACGTTTCGCCCATCGTCGTCCGAGGCACAGATCGTCACATCCACATTGCTCAGGCCGACCTGTTCGAGAATCTCTTTCTTGGTCCCGTCGCCATGAAAGATCGGCACGCTGTAGCGGGCTTCGAGCTCCTTGCAGATCGCTTCGTCCTCTTCGATGAACGTGATCTGATGTTCGTGCGAACGAAACACCATTCGATGTTCGTCTTTGGCGAGAAGCCGGTCGGCAATGTTCTGCCCGAGCCGGCCGCCGTTGATGATGAGCACTCGCATTCGGGTCTTCCTCTTCCGCCGGAGCCAAGAGCCCAGCCTCCATAGCGCCTCGGGCGCCTTTCGCACAATGGCTCGGTTGGCCGGCCGAGCCAGATAGATCCCCCCGCCGACGAGGGTGAGGGCACCCCCCAGCAGGAACGCCGCCGGTTCAAGCGTGGGTACGAACACCCAGCACGTCACGGCGCCGATGATCGGCAGCCAGGGAAACCACCACGCCTCGAAGGGCCGGCGGAGGTTCGGCATTTTGCGATGGAGCGCCACGACCGAAGCGTTCACGATCCCCTGGCCGGTGAGATAGCCAAATGCACTCACCGAGGCGACGAGGGCCACAATACCCGAGCTACTGAAGGCCACGACCACCACCGCGCAGATGAGGAGCGCATAGTGGGGCGTCTGGTAGGTGCGATGAAGTTTCGTGAGAAACCGAGGAAAGTGGCCGTCACGGCTCAGGGCGTAGAGAATGCGAGCGCTCGCGCCCAGGGTCACGCTGAACGCAGACAAGCTCGCCATCACCGTCGCCACGATGCCGGCCCATCGCCCCCAGGCACCAAACAGCCGATCCGCGGCAAAGATGAACGGGACTTCGCTCGCCCCAAGCTCGGTGTGGTGGACGGTTCCCATCATCACGAAGACCACCGTCACGTAGATAAACAAGCCGACAAACAGCGTGATCAGGATCGCTCGCGGGATGGTCTTCCCAGGGGCGATGATCTCTTCGGCCGCCACCGTAATGAGATCAAATCCGACGAACGACACGTAGATGAGGGCCATGCTTGGAAGGAACGGGCCCCACCCCATCGGGGCGACCGGATCCAAATTCGCGGGCTCGATTTCGAACGCGCCAAGCACGGCAAACGCCCCAAGGATAAAGAGCTCGACGACGTTCATCACCGCGATGACGACGAGCGACTGCTGCGCGCCTCGAATATTGAGGAGCAAGAACACCACAGTCACCGCGATGGACACCACGGGAATGGTGGCCCCGGACCAGAAGTACTCTTTCACCGTCAGGGCGAAGATGAGCGCGTACATCGCGCAAGCCAGCGCATTTCCAATCCAAAAGAACCAGCCCGTCAGAAAAGCGATGGTCTTCGGCGCGAGGCGACTGACGAAGGAGTAGCCCCCGCCCGCGATGGGGATCGACGCACCAAGCTCGCTGTAGTTCAGGGCCGTCGGAATGACGATGAGCCCGAGCGCCAAGTACGACAGGACGCCGAGCGGGCCGACCATTTTGGCAAGCTCCCCGGGCAGCGCGAAGATCCCAGGTCCCATCATCGCGCCGATGCCGATCATCACCGCCATGAACAACCCGATGTTTCGCTTGAAGCCGACGCGTTCGCTCATCGAGCCCGCCTAAGCCCGCCGTCTTAGCACCCGGAGCCAAACGAGGGAACGCCCGGATCCCCGCGGCGCCCGGATTTGCGTACCAAGGGGCGCCTAAAGCACGGAGCTATGACGCCGAGATCGCGCCCGCGAGCTGAAACACCGGCAGGTAGAGACCTACCCCGGCCGCGATGAGCACCGTTGCGCCGAGCACGAGCGCGGTCCCGATCGCTCCACGCCGGAACGAACGGCCCACGGGAGCGGCCCCGAACCCAAGAAGTAGGAGGCAAAACACACCCACCCCCGCGGTCCCGAATGGCTCGATGGCAAACACGGTGAGGCCCGGAAGCTCGACGGCTCCGAAGTCCAGGTACATCTCGCGAAACCGACGTCCGACCAGCGGAAACACCAAGAGCGCGAGCGCCAGCATCCCCGCGATGGCGAGCGCGACCCAATCTGCGGGCTGAAGTCGGCTCGATGAGGCGTTGTCGGGCATGGTCTCTCCCCACTATACGGGGGCCTCCGCGGACGATCCCCCGAGCCGCTCGGACCACTGAAAAAGCGTAGCGCTAGAGAGGTGAACCGCTAGCGGAAACCAAGACTTTCGTCGCCTGGGCGAGCGCCCCCGCAGCCTCGGAGCGAGGCGCGCTTGTGGCACGCGGAGCGAGAAGTGAGCGGAAGAGCCGGCCAGGCGGGGGCTAGGGCACGGTTTCCGGCGGGCCGTCGTTTTCGGGCTCGAAGTCGGGATCGAGGGCCATGACGATCTTGTCGAACTCGAGGCCGTCTTCCCGCATCGCAAACTGAATGACGTGCATGCCGGGGGTGTCGACCTCGATCCAAATGTTCGCATCGCGACGGCTCACCCCGTTCCCCGCGCTCACCCCGGTGTGCTGGTTTCCTCCGCGTCGGTTCTGCGTCCAGCGCCAACCGCCAGGGAACTGCATCCGCATGCTGCTCGGGTCGATCAGTTCGTTGCGAGGCCAGGTGCCATCGATGCCCACATGAATGCCGTTCGCCGCCGGGCCTTGCCCGCGCGCCCGCGCCCACACGTAATAGCGGCCGGTCTGAGTAAAGGTCACTTCGTAGTGAAGGGTCGGACCCTGCTCAGGATTATTGACCACGCCAATGTTCCCCGTGCCCGGCTCGTGGTCGGTCCGGCGTCGATCGGGGAGCGCTTCCACGTAGGCGTTCCCCGCGGCTTCGTTGGGATCGATCTCGTCCGGGTCGCATTCATCGTACTGATTGCAGTCGGGCCGATTGCCGTTGTTGCAGGTGACACCGGTGACGCAGGTCACCATCGGCGGCGCGGCGCCCGCGGCGAACGTGTACCACTCCACCGCGAGACGCTCGGTGTTGGTCTGCATCGTGTAGTGCTCGGCCTCCATCGACACCAGACCGTCGACCTCGACGAATCCCGTGGTGGGCCGGGGCATCGCATCCACCGTGGCATCCGGGGTTGGCGGATCGCCGTCTGGGACATCGGCGTCCTCGACGGGAACCGACCCGTCGGGTCGAGCGGTTGCGTCAGGGGTGGACACTGTTCGGTCGGCCACCGAGCCATCCTCGGAAGAGGGACCCGAAGCGGTCCCTTCGCAGGCAAAAACCGCAAAAAACAGTGCCAATAGCGGAGACAGGTGGAGCAATGGTCGCACGACAGTCCTTTCGGGTACCGGAGTAGGTCCTCCGAACGCGCCAAACTGGCTCAAATCGACCGCTCAGGGCCGGTCGGAATAGATTTTTCGCGTATTTTTGTTCCATCATCTCAACGCCGGGAGGGCCGAACATGCGCCATTGGATGGTGATGCTGGTGTGGATGATGGGTTGCGGAGGAGAACCGGAGGGGGATCCGGAGCCTCTCTTGGAAGAGCCCTCCGCTTCGGAAGAACCCGTGGACGAGGCACCCGAAGGACCGTCGGAATCCCCTGAACCGGAGTCGAACGCGACGGATGAAGCGGAACCCGCGGACACGGTGGACCTCCTCCATGCGGTCCCCACTCAACTCGCCGCTTCGAGCGCGTACCGCGAGAACCTCGAGCAGGTGAGCCGACTGTTTGACGGCGACCTTGAGACCGCGTGGAACTCACGAACCGGCGACCTCGAGACCGCGTGGATCGAAGTTCTCCTTCCCGAGGATGCGCGGGTGGCATCGATCGAGCTGACGGCGGGCTACACGAAAGTCGACGGCGAACGCGACCTCTTTAACGGCAACCATCGCATCCGCAGGATACGGATCTCGCAGAACGGCGCGGTGCTTAAAGAGGCCGACCTCGACCCTGAGCGGCGAGACCTTCAACCGGTGGACATCGGCGCCGGCGGCGGCCTCTACCGGATCACGCTCATCGAGCTTCAGCCAGGAACGAGGGACACCTGGCGTGAGGCGTGTATCTCCGAACTTCGGTTCCTTGGTTCGGCACCGACGATGAACGAAGGCGCCCATCGTCCGGCGGCGAGCGTGGGACCACTTCGCATCGAGGGGGCCGAGCCGGACTTGGGCGAGCTCGGTGAAGCCCCTTCGCCGGAACCTTCCTCCGGCCTCGACGGGGCCGGCTCCGTGCCGTCGGCAGGTGCGCACATCGTGGAGCGGTCGGACCTCCAGCTCATGGAGCTCGTCCTCGCCCGTGGAGTCGAAGACCGAGCTCCCGTCGATCCGGCCCACACTTTCTCAAAAGCCGATGACGACCAGATCTACTGCTACGTCCGGGTGGCCAATCCAGACCGGGAAGAAACCGTCGTCTATATGCAATGGGAACTCGTCGAGCGACCGAGCGACGAGTGGGGTCGAGAACAACGCATCGGCGGCAGCCCGGAGTGGGTAACGTTTCGCTACACCGGCACGCGTCGCCGAGCCGGACGATACCGCTGCGTCGTACGCGACGACTCCGGCGAACTCCTCGGACAAATCGCCTACGACCTCACCGAATAGTGTACCTTCGCCGACTGCGACGACCTCAACGCGGGTCGTCAACTCGAATGACGTGCAGTAAGTCCAGGGACCCAGGCACGTCGATCGAGAACTCGGTCATCACGCTCGTGACGCAGCCGCTTTGAACTGGATCCCCGTCTTGGGCTTCGTAGACCAGAGAGTCCTCCTCGGTCCGCACGCGAATCGCCGCGATGTCTTGTCCGGTACATAAGAGAAGCTCTCTCGCTCGCGCATCCAGCGCTTCCCGAACCCGCGCCTCGGTCGCGGACGACTCGGTCGGTCCTGTCTCGCCTTCCGCGGCCGCCAATGGCCGCTCCGAGATCTCAACCACCAAGCGGGCGACTGAGTACACTGGCCAGCCGTGAGCAGATGCGACTTCGCCGAGACAGTCACGCTCTCGTTGCGTCAACCGGGGTGCCGTAAAGAGGTTGACCGCCCGTCCGTTCTCGTCGATCTGAACCGCAAGTCGAGGCGTACTCGAGCACTCCCGCAGCAGCCCAAGCTCGTAATCTCCAGGGTAGTAGCGACCGTCTTGCACCACCGACCCGGCCCAGCGGACCCCCGGCTCCACCCGCTCCCCCGTTGACATCGAGCGCGGGCCCTGGTCCATGGAGCAGACCCGATATCTCCCGCGGACCGGGAGATTGCAGATATAGATCGCTTCGATCTCACAGCCACGAGCCGCATACGTGTTGGTCGCGACGCGCCCGACGGTGATCCGACTCGACGGACACTGGAGGTCGAGCGCCGCGCGACGTTGCACGTCTTCGGTCGGGCCCGGCCCCTGACAGCCAACGAAGCCGAGTAAGAGCGCCATTCGAGTCCACCCCACGAACGAATACTGCCTAGCCTGTCGCGTCAGATCTAGAGGAATCGTGCGAGGATGGCCGCGCTATCGGCGGCTGCGACCGAGTGAAGCGTGGCTCGCCAGAGACGGGCCTCCATCCCGCGACGAAGGAAGCCGGAGAGGTGATTGGAGTACACTGAGGCGGTGATTCGGTTTGCGTGCGCGAGCTGTCAGGCTCCCCTTGAGTTTCAGGTTTCCATGGCGGGATCGACCGGTCCGTGCTGGCGCTGTGGCGCAGCGGTCACCGTACCGATGCCGCCGGTGTTGGTGATTCCGTGCCCCCAGTGTGGGACGCCTTCGGAGTATCCGAGCCATCTTATCGGCCAGTCGGGACCGTGCCGAAGCTGCGGCGCTTCAGTGACGGTCGATCCTCGCGCCGCGGTGAGTCCGCCGGCCGCTCCTCCTCCGCCGCCGACGCCGGTCGAAGTCGCACCCAACAAGGTGCAAGCGGCGGTGGCGAAGAACGTCGAAAAAGAGGCGGGCAAAGCTGGACACCAGGTTCTCGGTGTGAAGACGCTGCAAATCTCTCAGGACGTCACCACCGGCGAGAACGTGGGCCAGATGCTCAAAGCCCGCTTCATGTTTGGGGGGAAACTCCGGACGGATCGGGTGCAGGCAGCCAAGATTCAGAGCCCCAAAGGTCAGTACTTTCTGGTGATTCCTTACTCCGGCAACGTGAAGCTCCCGCATGAGTACGTGTCGATCCTCCCCGGAAACCTCCCATCGTCGGTCTGGCTCACGCGGGGACTGATGGGGAGTTGGAGCAGTGGACGCTGGTCCGGGAGCATCAACGGAGAGCAGGATCCAACCGCGGCGCTCGCCGATAAGAACTACAAGCTCAACGATGGCATCGAGTGGGACTGGGAATCGGGACGCACCCGGATCAAGCTCGGTTGGGGGATGCAGGTGGTGCCGCTCCGCCCGGGCCTCGTCATGCATCACGTCAAGACCGCAGAACGCGGGATCATCGTCAAAGACTATGGCCTTCGCTGGTACCTCGACCGGCAGACCGCGTTTGCCGAGTTCGCGGCGCAGTTTCCTCCGTCGACGGAGAAACCGAGCTACACGTCCGAACCGATCGCCCTCCTCTTCTTGGAGGAGATCCTTGCGACGGCACCGGCTTGAGCAAGCAGGTCCTCGAAATCGTCGATCCAGCTTCGCGGCGGCCGACTGGAGCCCAGTCCCGGGTGTGAACGGCGTTCCGTACTGGACGTACGCGAGTCTTATGCCGACTTGCGAGTGTGCTGACGCTACCGCAACCGAGGCCGCGGTCTCGGAAGGGCCACGGTAATCCGGCGCTGGGTTCCCGCCTGAAGCTGAATCGCCCGACGAGTCACCCTGCCATCGGGGAACCGAAACTCGAAACGATGGTTTCCCGCGGGGAGCTCGAGCTGCGCCGGCGTGGTTCCGCGGGATCGCCCATTGACGAAAATCTCCGCCCAGCCGCCGGAGGCGATGACGGACACCCGAGCCGTGGCGGTCTGCGCGTTTTGGTGCCGGAGGACCAACCGGGTGTTCTCACCGGCTCGAACCTGAATCGTCCGTCGAAGGGTTCGACCGTCGAGCGCCCGAAGCTCGACGTGATGCTGGCCCGCGCGAAGCGGAATGCGAACCTGCGGCGTCATGCCAACGAGGCGACCATCGACATAGACCTCCGAGGGGGGAGCGGTGTTCACCAAGAGGTAGCCTTCGCCTACGGTCGGTTGGGGGGGCGACGCACGTACGTCCATCCCCCGATGGACGAGCCGCGGGTTCGCGCGCGGCTCCCGCGGGGGCGGCTTGCTCCGCTCTCCTTCGGTCGACCCTCCCGTCTGCTCTACCGGCAGCATCGACTCGTCCGGCAGCAACTCGTCTGGCAGCAACTCGTCCGACTGTTCCGGGATCATCGTCATTTGAACGTCCGGTGGTTCTGAGGAAGGCTCGGTCACGTCGCTTTGGGATGTTGTGTTGCGAGCCGCAGCGTTGTCAGTCGCAGCGTGGTGAGATCCCGATTCGACGAGCTCGGCGATCATCAACGCTCCCGCGGCGGATACCGTGGCGGTCAGCACGAAGGCCGCGGCGAGCCACAGCTTTCGTGAATTCCGAGGCTCTGGCAGGGCTTCGATTCGGCGGAGGCTTGCCGCAAGCGCCGCCTCGTCGGGGGTTGGCGGCGCACTCAGCGAGGACAGAAACCAGTCGGCCCCCTCCGGTGCCGCTCCGTCTCGCCAGCGAGCAGACTCGTCCAGTTCCATCATTTCTCCCTCCGCTGGGAATGGGCGAGCGCGCGGGCCACGCGAGCGCGGGCTGCGTGAAGACGAGAGTGGACAGTCCCCACCGGGACATCCAGCATCTCCGCGATCTCCCGGCAGCGGAAGCCTTCCACCTCGAACATCACAAAGACGACCCGCTGGGTTGCGTCGAGCCGATCGAGAATGCGGCGAGCCTCGGCGGCTCGACGAATCTCGATCGCCCGTCGTTCAGGATCCCCGTGCGCGACGACCTCCGGAGGATCGGACATCGGTCGCTCACGCCTTCGGTGGGCACGCTTTCGATAGTTCTTGGTCACTCGAGTGGCGATCCCAAAGAGCCAGCTTCGCTCCGAAGCGTCGACCGCAAGCGAGGGGAGCCGGCGATGCACGACCAGAAACACCTCCTGGAGCATGTCCGGAAGATCTCGTTCGGCGACACCCAACCGAAAGAGCGTCGACCAGACGAAGGAGGCGTGCGCCCGATGCATCGAGACGACATCCCGCTTCCCGGTTCCTTGGCGGATCGACGGCAATGCGCTGACCAGTGCTGAGCGACTCACGTCCACGCCATGTACGAAGACCTCGAAACCCTTCGAACTATTTTTGCGGGTTGGCGAAAAACTCACAAATCGTTGTGATTTTGGGTCGCTCGAGCTCCGCGAACTCTTACGGTTCCTTTACGATCGCCGCGTCGTTCGGCTGCCAGAGTGGAGCATGCGCATTCTGCTGTTCTTACTCGTCGGCTGCGGCTCGCCTTCCGCCGGCCCCGAGGTTCAGATGTCCGGCGAAATGGAAGCGGCTTCGCAGCCGTCTCCGCGACGGTCCGTGGCCTTGCCCGCGGAGACGAACCCAGAGCGGGACACCCCCGACCAACGAACTCGGTCCTTCGACCGAGAGATCATGGCCATCGCCAACGACTTTCGAACATGGGGACGAGTCGACGACCAGAGCCGCTGGGCCCCTGGGCTCTGCGCGATGCCGTATCCCGGCAACGCCCAGTTCACGGCGTCCACCCACACAGATAGTCATGGAGGCAACAAGCTCTACACCATCTCCGCCCTCGTTCCGGAAGACTACGGGTTCTTCCCGACACAGCTTGCTGATCCAGTCCCTGACGCGCTCGCAGGCGTGGAGCAAGCCATCGTCAAAGACTCGTACCACCCGCGGGAAGTTGGCCCAGCCAACCGCAACGAGGTTATTCGCCGAGGGGCGGGCACCGTTCCCGCTGAACGCGACGGGCACTTGTACGCGCTCGGAGAACCGATCGGCTTGTACATCATGCTTCGACTGCGCGAACCAACCGTCGAAACCGATGAAGGTTGGGTCTACGCCACCGTTTTGCCCGACGGTCGCATCTCCGCCGCCGGCCGAGTAAGAAGCTGCATGGAGTGCCACCGCGATGCCCCCTTCGGCCGGCTGTTTGGACTGCCCGGACACCCGCCGCAGCGTCACGAGTGATCGATCAGCGACAGTTCGGATCGCCAACCACCCTACAGCGGTCGACGCAACGAACGCGTTCGAAGTACGCCACTTCTTCCGTCGCTCCCCCAAACGACTCAAAGCCCACGATCCGACACTCGAGAAGATCGGACGAATCCGAGTCGCAGCGGGACTCGTCGAATTCCGGATCGCAGCGTCGGGCGGGCTTCGCCACACAGGACGCCCCGGTAGAATCGCCACTGCCCGTAGTCACACAAGTATTTCGATCCCCGCAGTCCTCGGCGCGGAGGCTTCCAGAGAATGAGCTGCACGCGTGTCGGATATCGCCGGTGCAGAACTCTGGCTCATCGCAAGTCTTGCAGCTGGGTCCACCAACTCCGGCGAGCAGCAGACTGAGGAGCGCAACACCAGTCGGGCCTGTCCCGACTGACGGGAATCCACCCGCAGAGCGAAACCAAAGTGGCCCCTCGCCTGCGGTCAACCGCGACCGAGCTCGCCCGTCGAACCCCAGAGTCCGCATCCGACGAACCTAGCGTATCTCCGACACTCCCCGGGCCTCGGGGCGAGCGGTCCGCCACCCCACCTCCCCCGAAAACCTCTGCGATCTTTTCGCTTTTTCCCGGAGTGTTTCCTTTTGACAGCCGTGGGCGCCTAGGCTAAACACTGCGTCTCGCGGCGCCGCCGCGCTGAAAACTTACCCTTCTTGGGGCGGTAGTTAAGTTGGTTATAACGCCGGCCTGTCACGCCGGAGGCCGCGGGTTCGAGTCCCGTCCGCCCCGCTGCAAAGCCCGCCTCTGGCGGGCTTTTGCTTTGGGCGCACGCGCCTCTAGGCTCGCTCGGCGCCCCCACGCTTCGCTCGGGGGCTTCCACGCTTCGGCGAGTCCCCGCTTCGGCATGCACTCTCCCTTCGACGGTCGAATGCAAACACTCCGACCCGCTGCAAAGCCCGCCTCTGGCGGGCTTTTGCTTTGGGCGCACGCGCCTCTAGGCTCGCTTCGCGCCCCGATGCATCGTGAGCAGGTGCAACCGGCTACTCGGGTAGGTCGCCGTAGAGCGCATCTTCGAGGTCGTCGCGAATCTGCGTCGCTCTCTCGCGGTCGGAAGACCTCGCATTTGGGTTGTCGTTGAGCCAACGGTCCATCGCGCGGATCCCGTCCTCGGCTTTCTGCCGATGATCGACATTGCCCACTCGCTCGCCAGTGCGGCGCTCGTGTCTCACGGCGTCGCCGGTGCTTCCGCTCCCCACCTGTGCGTTTTCGCGATAGAGGCCGTGCTCGCCGCCAATGAGGTCGCGCAGGCGCTCGTCTTCGACACCCTCGAGTAGGTCTTCGCGCGTTTGGGCCGCCCGTCGTTCGCGCCGATACTGCTCATGCTCGGCTCGGTTGGTCGCTTGGCCTTCGCCTTCACCAGAGTCGCCGGTCCTGCGTCCTGTTGCGATCCGCACTGCGGTCGAACCCCGAGCGACCGCTCCGATTGGCGTCGCCGCCATGCCGCCATGGACCGCGGCCTTGCCGACCGCGTTTCCGCAGCTTTCGGCGGTCGCATCTTCGGCGGCGCAGGCGCTGTACGCCTCGTTCGCGGCCTCCTTGGTCGCGTCCCAAGCGCGCTCGGCGGTGCCCACGGGGTCGCGGACCGTCTCCACGATCGCATCGCCGGCGGCCTTCGCCGTGCCCACCGGATCGCGAACGGCATCCCAGACGCTTCCCGCCGCATCGGTGACCGCAGCCGTCGCTCCATCCCATACGCCGCGACCAAAGCCAACGATGCCTTGGGACGAGCCGCGTTCACCGTCGCTTGTCGAAGGGTCGTTCCCCCGTGTTCCACTCCCACTTGGTTCGCGGCTGGAGCCATAGGAAACCCCAGCTCGGGCAGCGCCGGCGGCTCCTTGCCTGCTGCCGTTGCCAAGCCCCTCACCCAGCCTGCCCAGGTTGCCCCCACCCGAGACCGCCGATTCGCCGGGCAACGCGGTGACAGCGCTGTCGGCCGCCGCGACCTTATCGCCAACGGTTTTGCCAAAGCCCATCCAGGCGGCGAACCCAACGATCGTGATGAGCGCCGCGATCAGGTCGGGGGCGTCGACCGTCGGCGCTTCCGCCCCGGCGTCAGGCGTGGCCGCGCCCCCGT
>JBCCZL010000011.1:0-39189 GCA_039187775.1 Myxococcota bacterium | reverse complement strand
GTGCAGCTGGTGCGCGCACACCTCGATCGCCGAACCCGCTTCGAAGAGGCGCTGACCGGTCAACAGGTAATAGCCCACCGCGCCCAGCGCGTAGAGATCGGCCCGATGATCGACTTCATCGGGGTTGTTGATCAGTTCGGGCGCCATGTAGTCCGGAGTTCCGACCACGGTGTTCGCTTCGGATCGCGTTCCTCCGCTCGCGTCGAGGTCTCGGACCAAACCGAAATCGAGCACCTTCGCCACGTCGCGGATTCCTCCGACGCGCGCGAGCATGATGTTGGTGGGCTTGATGTCCCGATGGATGAGGCCGAGGTCGTGGGCCTCGCCGAGAGCCGAGGCGACCTGCCGCAGGACGTGCACCACTCGGGATGGTTCCATCGGACCGGTCTTTTCGACGATGTCTTGGAGGGTCGCCCCGTCGATGAGCTCCATCGCGTAATAGAAGAGCCCGTCCTTGGTTCGACCGTAATCGAAGACCGTCACCGTGTTTGGATGGCTGAGGCGCGCGGTGAGCCGAACCTCGCGCTCAAAGCGACGCGCGGTCTTCCCGCCATCGGCCGGATCGCTCATGATCTTGATCGCCGTGTCCCGGCGGAGCATCGCGTGATGGCCCCGATACACCCAGCCCATGCCACCTTCGCCGATCTTCTCCACCAGGGTGTACTGGCCGAGGCGCTTGGCTGCCTGGACCTCGCTCCGGAGCCCAAAGGTGACCCGCGACACGGCGACGGCAAGACCGCCGATCGCGACGTACCACACCAGCGGCAGGAGGAGTTCGCTCCAGAACGGTCCAGTGCTCTCGGCAGCCCGGAACACCGTCACCCCGACGAACGGACTGGCGGTGATCGCGGCAAGCACCCCCGTCTGCACGGCAGTGCTCGGAGTAAAGACACTCCGGCCGATCAACGCCATGCAGTAGATGAGGATCAGGGTCTCCACAGGAAACAGATCGGGACCGTTGAGGGCCGCGATCGTCCCGTAAAAGACGAAACTCCCAAAGAGGCCCACCGCCTCACCGATTCGGCTCGCCTTTGCCGAGGGAGGCCGAATCCGCAGGAACAGCACCACCGCCCCCACGAGGACGACCGCCGCGAGGTGCAGGATGATCGCTTCCAGGGAGACGAGCTCCACGAGCACGCCGTAAAGGATCGCCGCGAGAAGAAACAACGCCCCGACGGCCCCGCCGATCGAAAGGTGCATCGCAACTCGGTCGCGAAGGTAGGCGGCGTCTTCTGAGGTGAGCTCATGGTCACCGCAGCGCGCGCTCATCGCCGCGTCGCTCAGGGCGATCGCTCGATCGCGGCGACCCGTCGGTCGACTCGAGGCCCGCATCAGCGGACGCATGGTCGTGTTGGGGCCGGGCGATGGCTCACTCATCGCAGCTTGCTCCCGTACTGACCGCTCGCGCGCATCCTGCCCGTTGCCATCCCCTCGGGCCCTCCGGCATTGGCAAGCCATCACGACACATGCGGGTCAGGGTAGACTCGGAGAGAGGGTGGCTCTGTGCCTCCAGGTCAGGCGTCTCCCGCGTCAAGTCCCGTCCCATCCGTCCCGCTTCTCCGGTCCAAGCATACCCCGGAACCGAAGCGACGGCAGGATCAGCGATACTTCTTCATCAATCGTTTAAAATACATGCGATCTATTCCGGAGGCTGCCGCTGCGCGTGAAATATTGCCCTGGTGGCGCTCGAGCTGAGCGGTGAGGTAAGCCTCCTCGAAGCGGGCCACCGTCGCGGCTTTCTGCTCCACGAACGGGCGATCGAGGTCCACCGCCTCGGCGGATATCGACGATCGGTGTGTGGACGGGGCCGGAAGCTCCACCGACTCCGAGGCCAGGGCCATCGTACGCTCCAGTACATTCCTGAGCTCTCGCACATTGCCTGGCCAGGGATGCTCGACGAGGCGCTTCCAGTTGGCATCGCTGATGCCCGCCAGGATTTTCCGGGCGCGCGGCGGATCGTCCCGGAGGGCGCGGCGCACGAAATGCTCGGCGAGCAACCGGATGTCTTCCCGACGCTCGCGAAGTGGCGGAACGAGCACTCGCACCACCGCGAGCCGATAATAAAGGTCTTCACGAAAGGCCCCGCGATTGATCTCGGCGGCAAGATCACGATTCGTTGCCGCGACGAAACGCACGTCGAGGGGAATCGATTCCTGGCCGCCAACCCGGCGGATCGCCCGTTCCTCGAGGGCGCGCAACAGCTTGGGCTGCAGGTCGAGCGGAAGTTCGCCGAGCTCGTCGAGAAACAAGGTGCCGCCCTGGGCCTCCTCGAGGCGCCCGAGCTGCCGGGTGTTGGCGCCAGAGAATGCTCCCCGCTCATGCCCGAAGAGAATGCTCTCGACGAGATTGACGGGCACCGCCGCACAGTCGAAGACGACAAACGGCCCAGACGCTCGCCGACTGTGTTCATGCACCGCCCGCGCCACCAGTTCCTTTCCCGCGCCGGTCTCTCCTTCGATCAGCACGGTGACCGGCGTCGGCGCGGCCTTGCCGAGGATCGCGTACAGCTCGCGCATCGGGAGACTTTTGCCGAGCAGCGGTCCAAATCGATCCGCGTCTTCGGCCTCGACGTCGGTCTCTTCGTCGAGCACGGCAAACTCGATACGGGTGGATCCCACCCGGAGCTCTGCCCGATCGGAAAGGTAGATGTCGAGGACTCGACGCCCATCGACGAAGGTCCCATTGGTGCTGCCGAGATCGCGAAGACGAAACCCGTGCGGGTCCGCACTGATCTCGAAATGCATCCGACTCACCGCGGGGTCGGCAACGACGATCTCATTTCCCTCCTTCGACCCGACTCGAATCGGAGACGCCGCCACAGTATGGAGTTCATCGGCGTCGGAGATCCGGAGGGTGTAGGACCGGAGTCGACGAGAAGGACGGCCCTCTCGGTCGATCAGTCGCGTCGCCGTTTTCACCGCGCTCATAGGGAAGAGACTACTCCAATCGGTACCGACCCGAGCGCGCGTCCCGCCTCCACACCGTCGAGCGGGAGTTCACGGTGCGGCGAGGTCGAGGGTCACCCGGCGATGCTGGCCCGGCGCCACTTCGACCGCGACCCGCCGCGTGAGTCCCTCGGAAGGGTTTTCGAAACGCACCTGATGACGACCCGCGGGCACCCGATGACCGAGGATCGGAGTCGCCCCAAGGTTTCGACCGTCAAGGTACACATAGGACCAGGGGTCGGTGTTGAACGACAGCGTCCCCGGTTCGCCCATCGGCCGTTGGATTCCGTTCGAAGCGGTTCCGTTCGAAGCGGTTCCGTTCGAAGCGGTTCCGTTCGAAGGGCTCTCGTTCGAAGCGGTTTCGCCAGCCGGATAGCGGCCGGGCCGCGGAGTCGCGCGCCGACCGCGATGAGACGCTCGGGCACCCCGGGCTTCCGTTGGACGGGCTTCTTCTGCGATCGACACCAACTCGGTTTCTTCATGAGCCTGATCTGGCACGGAAGGAAGCGTCGTCTCTTCGGTCTGATTTGGCGGTTGGTTCTGGGTCGGGGGGTCAGCGACCCGGGATCGCTCCGGCGTCGCCGCTTCGGCGACCGAGACGGGAAACCCCGCGAGCGAATCCCGGTCCACGGCCTCCAGCGACGGCACTGGCTCCGGCTCCGCATCCTGAAAGAACCACGCCGCAGCAAACACGCCCGCAAGGGCCAGAACCCCCATCAGCCAGGCCCCCACCGGCCAAGCGCCCCGAGACGACCTCCGCGCGGGGGTGCGCTCGGGACGAACGCCGGCTGCGGCGGGAGGCGATTCAGGGTCGGGGCTCACGGGGCGGTCCGCTTCCTCGCCCTGCGGTTGAGTCACCGGTCGAGCCACCGTCGCGGTCAATACGGAAAAGGGCTCTTTGGTGTGCACCTGGGCGAGCTCCGCCCCGAGGAGCGCATCGAAGGCGTCGGTCGCTCCTCGCGTGGGGTTCGGCACCGCCACTGGGCCGGCGGGCACCGACTCCCGGTCGCCCTCGACGTCATCGGTCGCGGCGAGGGCGAACGCGGCAAGGTCGGCGGCCGAAAGGAGGATTCCATCGCGCACCGCGATCTGTTCGAGGGCCTGACGCATGGCCGCCGCAGTAGGAAATCGATCGTCGGGGTCGAGGGCAAGCGCCCGTTTGACCACGGCCGCGAGCTCCGTCGGGACGTCGGGAGCGACCGCATCCAATGGGGGAAAC
This sequence comes from Myxococcota bacterium, assembly GCA_039187775.1. Taxonomy (GTDB): domain Bacteria; phylum Myxococcota_A; class Polyangia; order Polyangiales; family JBCCZL01; genus JBCCZL01. The sequence goes on along the minus strand of JBCCZL010000011.1, from coordinate 35,025 downwards.
TCCCCGGTGCGCACCCGGTCGATCGACGCTCGCTCGTCCGGCACCGTGCGTTGGCCGGACAGCGCTTCGTAGAGCACCGCGCCAAGCGCATAAAGGTCGGCGCGCGGATCCACCCGAGCGCCCTGAAGCTGCTCGGGAGCCATGTATGGGATTTTTCCCTTGATCGCTCCACGCTCTCGGTCCCGGAGCGTGCTGCTCGCGATCCCAAAGTCCGCCACTTTAACTTCGCCCTCGACCGAGATCAGCAGGTTTCCTGGCGACACATCCTGATGAACGATGCCGAGGGGCTCACCCGCTTCCGAACGTCGACGATGCGCGTAGTCGAGCCCCCTCAGCGCTTCGACCGCGAGATAGATCACGTGCCGATAGGGCATCGGAACCCGGCACGCGTGAAGGAGATAACTGAGGTCGAACCCCTCGATGTACTCCATCGCCAAGAACCACCGCTCGTCGATTCGTCCGACATCGAACGACTGGACGATGTTCGCGTGCGAAAGGCGCATCGCGACCCGTGCCTCCTGGACAAAGAGCTCGGAGAACGCCCCTTCATCCGCGAGGTCCGAACGTACCAACTTCAACGCGACCGTTTTTTCGAAGTCGCCGATTCCGACCATCGTGGCTCGGTACACCTCGCCCATTCCCCCGGCCGCAATTCGCTCTGCGATGCGGTACTTGCCGGCGATGGGCTCGAAGGACATGGCGCTTAGGATCCTGCCACGGTCCCGAACCACGAACAATTTCCAAGCCTCAGCAACCTCCGTCTGCGATCCGGGAGATCGCACCTTGATTTGCACCTTATCGCTGCCTTGGCTAGAACGCCCTGCGGCCTCGGGTTCTCAAGGGAACGCCGAGGATTGGGAGATGCCAGATGCGATTCACTTACCTTCTTTGCCTTCTTTTCTTGGGCTCGTTCCTCGCCATCGGCTGCGGGGATGACGACGGAGCGGCCGACGCCAGCAATCCGGACGCCCAGGCCGACGGAGCGGCGGATGCCGCTGGCGACGCCAACGTCCCCGACGCGACTCCGGACGCCCGTCCCGACGCCAACGCCGGCTGCACCGAAGGGTGTGAGTTTGTCGAAGTTGTCGGTGGCTTCGCCCACAGCTGCGCCCGACGAGCGAACGGCGAAGTGCGGTGCTGGGGATCGAACGTCGACCGGGAGCTCGGGGACGGCCTTGCTCGCCACCCCGGCGCCAACTGCATGAATGCCGGCGACATCGAAGATGTCGACTGTGCCGATCCGGTGACCGTGTCGATGCTCGATGACGCGACGCAGATCAGCTCCCATGGGGGGCCGAGCACCTGCGCGCTCCGCGAAGGCGGTTCGGTGGTCTGCTGGGGTCTTCAAAGCGTGTCGCGGGCGGCGGGCTCGGACACCCTGCCCCGGCGGGAACGCCCCGAGCCGCTGATGGGCTTCGACTCGATCAGCGACATCAGCGACGGCTTCAACCACACCTGCGGGGTGGGCGGAACCAATGCACTCTGCATCTGGCGCAACGATGCGGGCCAGCTGGGCAACGGCGACACGCTGGAGCAGCGCAGCCCCCAGACGGTGATTGGAGTCACGAACGTGGCCGACGTGGAAGTGTCGAACGGCGAGTTCAGCTGCGCGATCGACATGGCGGGCGCGGTGTTCTGCTGGGGCAGCAACCGAAACTTCGAGCTCGGCGACGGGATGACCCACGAAACGTGCACCGACTCCTCCACGGGTACGGACTTTGACTGTGTGTTCGAGGCCGTGCCGGTCACCCTCGAAAACGGAGAGACCGCCACGTCTCTTGCCCTCGGGCGACGGCACGCGTGTGCACTCACGAACGCACAGAACGTTCAGTGCTGGGGCGAGAACGCGGTCGGTCAGCTCGGGCTCGACGACACGATGGCGCGACCCACCCCCACCACCATCGCATCGCTCAGCGGGATCACCGAGCTGGTGGCGGGGTCTCGGCACACCTGCGTCATCGACGGTACCGGCCAGGCGTGGTGTTGGGGCGACAACGAGCAAGACACCGTTGGCGTGGAGTCGGGGGGCCAAAACTGCACTTCTGGCGGCAACACGGCGGACTGCGTGCTCGCACCCGTCCAGGTGACGGGCCTCTCCGACGCGACGGCGCTCGGGGCGGGTTCCCGCCACACCTGCGCGATCCGGATGACCGGGGACATCGCGTGCTGGGGTTGGAATGACCGACGCCAGCTCGGCGATGGGACACGGATGGCGAGGGCTACTCCCGTCATGGTTCGGCAGTTGGAGTAAGAGGCTCCCTCCAGCCACGCCGTCTCGAGTGGCCATCGGCAGAGCCTCTCAGCACCCACCTTTGGCCACCTGAGTTCTGCGCCATCGGCAATGCTTTGCCGGCAGGCCCTGGCCGCCGCCATGGCGCACAAAACGCTCCTCGGTGACCGAACCATGCATCGTTGATTTGGCCGTCTCGACCGCAGACCTGGGCCGTACGCACACTTTCAATCGAACTGGCTGCATGAGCTTGGCGCGGGAAACGCTCCACTCGGCCGTGGTGACGTGGGGGAACTGCTCGTAACTCTGTGGGTACGCCGCTTGCTTGCGCTTCCGACCGTGGGAGCGCTGGCGATTGCCGTGGTCACGCAACCTCCGCCGCCCCCCGGATACGCTGGGCTCACCGAGGACATGCAAAGAATGCAGGCACCCAACCACTCGCTTTGGTCTTTGGTTCGACTCGTTTCCTCCGCGGGTGGTGCGAAATGATATCGAGATGGAGTGTTTGCGCAGTCGGCTTGACCGGGCTCGTGGGATGCACCGGATTGGTGACGGAGGGCGCAGGGGATTCGCCCGGAGGCGCGGCTCCCACCCCTCCTGGCTTCGAACTCGAGAGTCCGGATGTCGGAGCGGTTCCGGGTCCCCGGATCCGACTTCTCAACGGTGAGGAGTATCGGGCGACGATCGCCGATCTCCTTGGCGTGGACGCATCACCGGCGGTGGCGCACTTCGAGCGGGGCTCCGGCTACACCACCGGCGCCGAAGGAAAGATCGACGAGAACCTCTTTGCGACGTTTCTCATCGAAGCGGAGCGGCTGGCACAGGCATACGTCGCCGGCCCGATCGGAGATGACTACGCCTGCTTCCGTCGGGAAGAGATCACCGACGACTGCATGTCCGAGTTGATCGCCGACCTCGGTCTCCGTGCCTATCGACGCCCCTTGTCGGACGAGGAAGCGACCGGGCTCCTCGTGCTCTTTCGCGACATCGCCGAGACCACCTCGGACCGCGTACTCGCAGCGGAGAGCTTGGTCGCTCGGCTCTTGAGCTCGATCCATTTCCTCCACCGCACGGAAATCGGCGCTCGGAATGGAGACCACTCCTTCCTCACCCCCTACGAGCGCGCCTCGCTCCTCTCGTTTGCGGTGATCGGATCGACACCGGATGACGAGCTCCTTCGCGCCGCTGCCGAAGACACGCTCGACGAATCGGGGATTCGATTTCAGGTCCAGCGTCTCCTCGCGACTCCCCGTGGCCAAGACCGGCTCGAAGGGTTCCTTCGCCAGTGGCTCCGGGTGGAAGTGCTCGCCGATATGGCGAGCGACCCGGAGTCGTTTCCCAAGCTTGAAACGCCCGAACAAGGTGCCGGGCTCGAGCGGGAATTCCGAGCCTATGTCGAAAGCACCGTATTCGACGGCCCAGGAACGCTCCAATCGTTTCTCACCAGCGATTACACCTTCGTAAACCAGCACACGGCATCGCTCTACGGCGCCGACCAGAGCGGCAACCAGATGAATCGACTCGCCTTTGACGAACCCCGGCGCGGCGTTCTCGGCCTCGCGAGCGTCATGGCCGCACATGCCTCCGTCGGCGACCCGGACAAGGACCGACCGGTCATCCGCGGCCTCCTCATCAAGAACCAGTTCGTCTGCGAAGAGGTGGGCCTTCCCGCCGGCATCAACACCGCCGACGCGGCGATGATGGTCACCGACGACCTCGACGAGTTCGACACCCTGACCACTCGAGAGCAGTTCGAAGCGATCATGAACCAGGACCAGCAGTGCCAAGACTGCCACGTGCAGTTCATGCCGTTCGGCTTCCTCTTTGGGCACTTCGATGCCCTCGGTCGGTTCCGAACCGAGAAGGGCCCGCGCAACATCGATACCAACGTCGACAGCGTAGTGATGAACAACGAGGCCCGCGCGTTCACCGATCACCTTGCACTGATCGACGAGCTGAGCAGTAGCGATGTCGTGGCTCAGTGCTTCGCCCGCCACCTCTCGGCCTACATCGTGGGCACGGCAGAGGTGGACATCATCGATGGTCTCTCGGCAACCCTCCAGGCGAACGAACAAGACCATCAAGGGGAAATCCAGCTTCAGCTCGAAACCCTGTTCGCGTCACCCCGCATGTACGAACGGAGCTGGGACGAAGCGCTCCTCGCCGATTCGGAGGCCCCATGAAACGCCGGAGCTTTCTCTTCAGCTCTCTCAAGGGCGCCCTTCTCCTTTCGCCGCTCCTGATTTCGCGACGCCACGCGGAAGCCGCGGGTGAGCCTGCGAAGCGAGCGTTCTTCTGGGTGAATGCCGGCGGCTATCCTCAGGCCGACGACTTCTTTCCCACCGGCAGCGTCCGCGACTTTCAACTTTCTCCGATCCTCGCGGGGCTCGACGGCATCAAGAACGACATCGTAGTCGTCGACGGGATCGACATCAGCGACTCGGGTCCAAACCCAAAGGGCAATAACCATGTCCGCACCATGGGCAAGATCCTCACCGCGAAGGACGTCCTCACGGTCTCCGACAAACAGAACGGAGACGCGGGCGGCCCATCGATCGATCATCTGCTGGTGGACGACCTCAGCCTTTCGTCGCTCGAGGTGATGGTTCACAGCGCCGAGCGCAACCACATGCGCTCTCGCCCGTTCGCCTCGGGGCCGCGGGCCTTTAAGGCTCCGATCGTCTCGCCGGCGCAGGCGTGGGACAAGGTGTTCAGCGGCTTCGAGCCGGGTGCCGCCACCGATCCCGCCGCCGAGGAAGCCCGCCGGAACCGGCTCCTCGCGCGTCGCTCGGTGCTTGACAACCTCACCGGCGAGCTTGGCCGGCTTCGCCAGGAGCTCTCCGGCTTCGAAAAGGTGAAACTCGACATTCACGAGGACGCGATTCGACGCGCCGAACTCGCGGTAACCCGAGATTTGGAAGGTGAAATGGAGGCGACGGCCGCCTGCATTCCGCCGGAGCGGCGCGACCCGGGGACCGTGGTGCCCGACCGCGCACGGGCCCACATGGACCTGATGTTCGCGGCGTTTCTCTGCAATCGGGTGCAGGTCGGAGGCATGGTCTGGGGCTACTCCGGCTATCACTGGCGCTACGAATGGGTCAGCGGCGTCGAGACCGACGACATTCACGACAGCGTTCATCACCGCGCATCGGCGGAGCGCGACACCTATGTCCGTGCGTGCCGTTGGGACTGGGACCAGTTTGCCGGCTTCGTCCAACGGCTTAAGGACACGCCCGAAGGAGCAGGAACGATGCTCGATCAGACAGTGGTCCTCGGCACATCGAACTTCGGAAAACACCACCAGATGCGTCGTATTCCGATTGTGCTCGCGGGCAACGCCAACGGCCAGCTCGAGACCGGGCGGTACATCAAGCTCGACAACACCGTTCACAACGATAAGCCCCTCACCTCGATCGCCCACCTGATGGGAGATCAGATCACCGGGATCGGCGACGACCAAAACTGCGGGCCGCTGCCGGAGCTGCACGGCTAGCCCACCCCTCCAAGGGACTCGGTTAGGGCTCGACGACGAGCACCGGATCGGGTTCGAGGGTGAGCGCGAGCGTCACGCCGACCGCGGTTCCCACGACGACGACTCCGACAACCGTCCAAAACCAGGGCGAAGCAAACACCGATCCTCCGTCGTCTTCGCGCTCTCCCGCGTCGACGCTATGGGTATCCAGGCCACCCATCGTCGGAACCGCGTCGTCGGAAAACCGACGAAGCAGGCGGAGCATCGAGCTCCGGTCGCTGCCTTCTTCCTCGGCCTCGCGGACCGCACCACTCGATAGCGAAACGCCCCGACCTCGAAGTCGAGTGACATCTTCTCCCCCCGCCTCGCGGTTGACCCGCACCACCCAGTCGAGCTCCAGCCGTTCCCGAAGGGCCGTCCGTTCGCTGGCCTGAAGGGCGGAGAGCTCGGCAACCGTCGCACTGGCCAGGGCGTTCTGCAGGGCCTCCGCGTTCAGCGCGGGGAGCGCAATGTGGAGAGGTGGCGGATCGGTGTCTCGAAGATCGACCGAGAGGCTTCGGGGAGCGTAGCCAACGGCCCGGACCTCGATGAAGTGACGACCACGGCTTGCATTGACGGAGAGCGGAGCCCGGCCGCTCGGACGCCCGTCGATCGAGACCTCGGCATCGGCGGGCACGGCGGTGATCGACATCACCCGCGGCGGCTCGGTCGCCATGGTGGCTTTAACCTGACGATGAAGATCCCGAAGCGACGGCGGGAAGGCCCCCTCGGGTGGATCGGCGGCCGGGCGGATCGCGATCGCGTCGCGAAGTGCTTCCGCGGCATCGTCTTCCCGGCCGAGGCCCTGCTCGGCCATCGCCCGATAGAGAAGCACGCGATGAAGACGCTCGAAATCCTGACCGCCCGCCCGTTCGCTCTCGAGGAGCACCTGGGCCTGGCGCGCCGCGGCGAGCGCCCGTTCAAAGTCGAGATCGCGATACGCGGCCCGCGCCTCTTCGAGCGCCGCCTCGCTCGCGGTCCGTGCGGGCTCGCCGACGAGGGGCTCCGCTACGACAATATTCTCCGGTGGGTCTTCGAGTCCCGCCCCCACCAGCAGAATGACCGGGGACTCCGGCAGCGTTTCCACCGACGCGGGCGGGGTGCCCCCGCAACCGACGATCCACACGCCGAGGATCGGGGTCAGCCATCGCATCAGAACGCCGGAACCATGATCGCCGCTTCCGGGGTGGCTCGCGCCTCGACGCCGGTGGCGATCTCGACTCCGCCGACCACCAGGACCGCGCCATCGTCCATGACGGTCACCGCATGACCCACCAGGCTCCCCGCGAAGGGCACCGGTAGCGTGCGCATCGCGGCGGGGTCGACCGTCGTGCAGCTGCAGCCGTCGACGTCGATCAGGAGCGCGTCTTCATACGGGCGCATCGGCGCGTCGCGCGTGCCCGCGGTGCCTCCGACCACGAGAGCCCTCGGCCCCTCGGGGCCCCGAATGCGAACGCTGACCGCCGAGTAGCGCGGTGCGGGGAGCTTGCCGCTGAGGACCGCTTCGCCGGCATCGTCGCGGTAGCACCAGACATCGTCGCGGGGGACATCCACCATCTCGGGCCGCGACCGACCACCGAAGACGTAGACGGACCCCGGGCCACCGGCCGCGCAGGGAATGTAGACAGCCGAGGTCTCCCCGAGACCTCGGCTCGCGTCTTCAACGGGGATCGGGGTGGTGCACCCGTCGGGACAGCTCGCGTCGACGGTGAAGATCTCTGCGGGACTGAGCGCCAGCGTCGCCACCTGACCACCAACCACCAGCACCCGCGCGCCGTCCTCGAGACTCACCACCGCAGGCCGAAAGCGGTACGTCTGACCCCGCACCTCTTCGCGCACCCGTCCGCCAAGGTTTGCGGTCATCATCTCCGCGTCGACGCCACGGTTGGTCACCAACACGACCCCATCGGTGAGCGCGCTCCCGAACACCCCCACCGAATCGCGATCCGGAAGATACTGGGCGGTGGGGCTGCAGCGCGGATAGCGGAGTCGTTCGCCGAGCGCCGCACTCGACGGGGTGAGGATCTCCACTCGGTCTTCGCAGAGAGGGCCCATATCGGTGAGGCCACCGAGAAGGCCAACCGCTCCGCTCGGAAGCGAAACCGCGCCCGCGAGCGCCCGCGGTGCGATGAGGGTCGGGCCCGGAATGAACTCGCCGGTCGACGGGTCGTAGCGCTCCGTGGTCGCCGGGGCTTCGCCGACCCGAATTCCGAAGGTCTCCTCGGGACCATCAAAGGTGATCGTCTCGGCTCCGCCGGCGACGAGCACGGTCCCGTCTCCGAGCTTAGCCATCGAGTGGGCGACCCGAGGGGTGGGCACTTCCGAAGCGGTCAGACCAAAATCGTCGGTGCAGCCCACATGGACGGGGATTCGGTAGGACTCGTTTCGATGGGCGAACGGGAGAGACCGCCCGATCGCTCGCCCGTCGCGACACACCACGGGAGCGCTCGCCTCGAGCTCCAACACGTAGCGCTCGCCGACCTCGAGCGCCGAGAGGTCGAAGGCTTCCCGGGGGCCCTGAAGCGTGTCGCCGCGAACGAACCCCTCCTCGACCACCTGGAGGTCGCTTAGCCGCCGAACCGTCACGGTAAGCGACGCGAACGCATCGCTCGGCTCGAGGCTCCGGGGATGGATCAGTGCGAGCGTGACTTGGTCCGTACCTTGGCAGCTCAGGAGGACGAGCGCGAGCAGGAGGGTCCAACGCATCGGGCAAAGTTTAGCAGGTTGTTCCCCATTCGTTTCCCACCGGCGAATGCTAGCCTCTGTCGGAATGAGCGAGGAGCGCGAGGCCAACGTCCTATTTCCGGGTTGGGCGAAGAGCACCGGCCAGAGCCAGCTCGGGTTGATCGTCGGCAACTCGGAGTACACCTGGAGCGAGCTTCATCGGGCCGTCGAAGCTCACGCGACGGTCATCCGCGAACGCTGTCGGCCTGGGGAACGGGTGGCGGTGTGGACCGACCGAACCCCCGCCACCCCGATCGCGCTCCTCGCCAATGCGATCGCTGAAGTGGTCAGCGTACCTCTCAATCCTGCGCTCGGCACTCGAGAACGGGAGCACATTCTGGGCGACGCCTCGCCACGTCTGATCGTCAGTCCGGACTCGGCGCATATGGCGGAGCGTGGGGCCATCCCGGTCGAAACCGCCCCGAGCTCGGAGGCCGTTCGCCCGCCACTCCCCGCCGACGATGCCCCGCTTCTCCTGCTCTACACCAGCGGAACCACCGGAGCGCCGAAGGGCGCGGTGTTGTCCCGGGGAAATGTGGCGGCGAATCTCGAGGGCCTCGCCGCAGCCTGGCAGTGGACCGCCAATGACATCGTGGTCCACGCCCTGCCGCTATTCCACGTGCACGGACTGGTCCTCGGCTGGTTTGGCTCCGTCTCCCGTGGAGGAGCGCTCCATTGGGTGCCGCGGTTCGACCCTGGGGCGCTTGCGCGGGCGCTCGTTCGGCACGGCGACCGAGCGGTGCTCTTTGCGGTGCCTACGATGTACCACCGACTGATCGAAAGCGACGACCCAGCCGTGGCGACGGGACTTGAATGTGCGCGGCTTCTCGTTTCCGGGTCGGCGGGTCTTCCCCTTCGGGACCAAGCGCGCCTCGAGGCGCTGACCGGCCGACCGGTGATCGAGCGCTATGGCCTTACCGAAACGCTCATCAACTGCGCGGTCCGGGCCGGCCACCCGACGCCGGGAAGAGTCGGGCCTCCGGTTGACCGCGTGGAGCTTCGGCTCGTCGACGACCAGCGCGAACCCACCGTGCCGTCCGATGGGCAAACCATGGGCGAGGTGGCGGTCCGCGGTCCGTCGGTATTTCAGGGCTACCTTCACCGGCCGGAGGCCACCGCGGCGGTTCTCGATGAACACGGTTGGTTCTACACGGGAGACCTCGCGACCCAGGACCCCGACGGCGCGATTCGCATCGTCGGGCGAAAGAGCACCGATCTGATCAAGACTGGAGGATTCAAAGTCGGGGCCGGCGAGGTGGAGTCCGCCCTCCTCGAGCATCGGGCGGTGGCCGAGGCAGCGGTGGTAGGGGTGGCCGATCCGGACCTTGGCCAGCGGATCGAAGCGTTCGTCGTCTGCCGCGGCGGTGCCCAAGCCAGCGAAGACACTCTCCGCGAGCATGTTGCGTCGCTTCTCTCGCCGCACAAGCGGCCCCGACGCTTCCATTTCGTCTCGAACCTTCCGCGGAACGCGATGGGCAAGGTGCAGAAGCGCCGATTGCTCACGGAGCCTCCAGCTGCCGGGACCGGAGGGCCTGACCTCAGTAGCGAGCCATGAGCGAAGACAGTCTCCGCTTCGACGAGCTCGAAGGGTCTTGGGTCGGACTCGTTCCAAGCCGGCGCACGATGCAGCGGAGCACCCATCGGCAGGAGCTTCCGAAGATCCGCATCCGCTGTCCGTTCTGCCCCGGCCACGAAGCCGACACCGAAGCGACCGTCGCCCAATGGCCCTCCGAGGGCGTGTGGCAAGCCCGGGTCGTGCAGAACAAATACCCGCTGGTTCGGAGCACCGCGACGACGGTTCCCCCGCACGCGATCGCGGCGGCCATGCCCAATGTCGGTCGGCACGAGGTGATCATCGAGGCGCGGGAGCACGATATCGATCTGTGGGAGCTCGGGATCGATCACCTGGCGGGCGTCCTCCGGCTCTACCGGGACCGAGCGAAGGCGCTCGGCGCCGCTCCGGACGCCGAGCACGTCGTTCTCTTTCGCAATCGAGGCACCCGCGCCGGTTCGTCCCAGCCTCACCCGCACGCTCAGGTCGCGTCGGTGCCGGTGGTGGGGCCGCGGGTCGCCCTTCGCGAGGCGCGCGCGGAGGCGCACTACCGAGCGGGCAAGGGCAATCTCCTAAAAACCCTGGTCGACCGCGAGCTCGAAGAAGAAGTGCGGGTTGTGGAAACGACCGAGCGGTTCGTTGTCTTCTGTCCCTACGCGCCCCACCAGCCGAACGAAGTGTGGATCGTGGCCCGCGACCCGGTGGGAAGCTTCACCGACCGGAACGACGCTACCGTCGACGCGCTCGCCCCGGTGTTTCAGCGCACCATCGAACGGCTGATCCGGGTGCTGCGACGCCCCGCCTACAACATCTCGTTTGTGCTTCCTCCGCGCCGAGCCTCCCGTCCGGGGTCGTATTGGCTGATCATGCTCCTGCCGCGCGGCAAGGGTGGAGCCGGCTTCGAACTCACGTCGGGCATCGACCTCGTGACCGTCACTCCAGAGGAAGCCGCGGCCGCGCTCCGAGGCGAACCGTAGCGTCTCGCTTGCCTTACCCACACTCAGGAGGCGAAAAATCGAGCACAAAGCTCGTGAGGTCGAAGCGAACCTCCACGAGCTCCCCCCTCCGACGAACCCGGCCCTGAAGCCGAAGCGAAAGCGGGGCACCTCGATTGAGTTCGACCGGTTGGAGATGAACCTCTCCCGAGACCAGCGGAAGCCCCAGCGATTCGACCCCGGTGACCGCAACGCGATTGCGCACCCCGTCGATGGAAAGCTCTACGGTGCGGGAGAGCTCCGCGGGAAGTCGGAGGTCGAGTTCAAGGCCCGGAGTTCGTCGGCCTCCCGGCACCGCGGGCGGGGTCGATAGCTGGAGCCGAAGACCACACCCCTCCGCCCCCAAGACGATCCCCGGCCGTCCCGAAACCGGGAACGATGACTCATCGCCGAGCCGAAGCTCCGCCTCGTGCCGGACCCGCCGCGCCTCTTCCGCACGCGACACGCCATCCGCCACCACCGCGCCGTAGCGAACGATGTCGGCGCGGCACTGATGGGTGGAGCTCGGGTCGACGTCGGGACAACGCTCCGGTGCCTGCCGAAACACCGCCCGGCAGCGCTCCTCGTCGGTCCCTCGAGCGGCTGCACACAGGCCCGGGATTCGACTCGCCCAGGCGAGGCACAGCGGATCCCGCCGCTCGTCCCCATGACGGGGACAGGCTTCCGGATCGCGGTGAAGCGTCGCCACTCGAAGCCGGCAGCTGTGCCGAAGCGGCCGGACGGTCAGCTCATCGCAAAGCGTCGCATCTCCTTCTCGCGCCGCGCGGCGGCTTCCGCACACGTCGCGAAAGAGCGCGGAGTAACCGAGGTCCTGAACCGCATCGAGAACCTCGGGCGGAACCTTTTCTCGAAGCTCGGCGATGCACGCATCCACCGTGGTAAAGCGAGCGAGCGAATCCTCCACCGGCTCGAGGGTCTCCGTGAGTTCGTCGGCCGCCTCGTCGTGGAGCGCAGGCGGGTGTGCCTCCGAGGTGGTCTCCGAGCCGCAGGCGAACAGCACCAGAGAGAACGCCAAAGAAACCGCCGCCGACCGGGTCGCGCGCATCCGCAGAAGAGTGCCTCGACCCCTGAGTCATTGCCATAGACCCGAATCGGAGTCTCTCGGCTAGGGCTCAGGGCCGGTTAACGGACAAACGCCCCGCCGGGCCGACGGGGCGTTCGCCTCGGTTCGATGAGGTCAGCTGGCGACGTTGGCGGCGCCGGGGGTGACCGTCGTGGTCAGGGACCAGTCGGTGTCCGCGTCGTCGGTGTCGGCCCCGTCGGGGCTTCGAATGAGCGAGCCCGCGCCCGGATCGCTAGCGGTCGCCGCGGTCCCTTCCACAAGACTCACCGTGCCGGTAATGCCGGTGATCGTCGCCGCGGTCACCGATCCTTCGTAGCTCAGCGCGTCGAGCACCGTGCCTCCGGCGGTGTCGATGATCGCGATGCCGTCAGGCGCCCCATTCTGCACCGAGTCGTCGGCGATGGTCATGCTCATGACGCCCGTGGGTACGGTGACCCCGGCGTTGGCGATCAGGAAGTACTCGCCGGCCCCGAGCATCATGTTTGGCAAGGTAACCCGCGAGTACTCGGCACCGCCGCTCCCGTTGACAAACACGACGGCGAGGCCGTTGAGCGAGATCGCCGAGCTGCTGCTGTTGTAGAGCTCGACGAACTCGGCCGCATCGCTCCCTGGCTGGTCGTAGTCGACCTCGTTGATCACAAGTCCACCGGTCGGCGCGACCTCGTCGTCGAGGTTGTCCCCGGTGATGTCGATCGGCGGAAGCGCCGCGTAGGTGGGATCGCCGCTCGCGGTGAGCGTGATGGTGAAGGGGATGTCGCCATCGAGGTCGCTGTCGTCGACCCCGGTGATGGTCACCATCTGCGGCAGATCCCAGTCCGTCGGAGTGAAGGTCAGGCTCATCGGGCTCACCGTGACCTCGCTGGTGTCGCTGCTCTGAACCGAGATGACGACATTCGCCGCCGGCTGGGCCTCGAGCACCACCAGGAAATCGTCGGTGCTCCCATCTTCTGCCGTCAGAAGACCGCTGGTGTCGCTCACCGAGATGTCCGCGTCGTCGTCGAGGGTCAGGCCCGCCACGTCGCTCGGATCGAGCGTGTCATAGTCGCTGTCCATGCTCATCGCCGGCGCGAGCTGAATCAGGAACGTCTGGTCGCCATCGGCGATCGCGTCGTCGACGCCGGTGACGGTCACCGTCTGCGCCAGGTCCCAGTTCGCGGTAGTGAAGGTGAGAAGCGCCGTGTCCGCTACCGCTTCATCCGGCTTGTTGCTGCTCACGGCGACCGTCACGTCCGCGGTGGGCGGAGCGGTCAGCACCACGGTAAAGGTATCGGTGGAGCCCGCTTCGGTGACCGACAGCACCATCTGGGGGACGACGCTAAAGCCTTTCGCATCATCGTCGCGGGCCACCGCGGACACCGTGTCGCTAATGATGAGCGCCCCGTAGTCGACATCGGTGGTCACCGTGGCAAAGGAGATGTCAAAGAGCACGTCGCCGTCGGCGATCACATCATCGACCGCGGTGATGGTGACGGTTTGCGGCACGTTCCAGTTGGCCGCCGTGAATGTTAGCGTCGAGGCGCTCGGCATCGCCTCGCCCGGCTCCGAGAGGGTCACGGTGATATCCACCGCAGCCATCGGTTCCGAGTTGAGCTCGACGGTGAAGGTTCCCGAGGCGCCGCCTTCGAACACTTCGAGCAGCGCTGGCGCGGTGATCGTCACTCCGGCGGTGTCGTTGTCGATGTTGAGTCCGTCGACATCATCGACATCGATCATGTCGTAGGCCGGATCCATGCTCGACGAGACTCCGAGATTGATGGTGTACACCTGGTCTCGGTCCGCGATCGCATCGTCGAGCCCGGTCACCGTGACGGTGGCCCCCGAGTCCCAATCCGTCGGGGTGAGGACCACGCTCGACGAGCTCAGCATCACTTCGTCGCTCGTGGTGGAGACCGGAATCGTGACGTCGGCGGTCGGCTGCGAGGTCAACACGATGGTAAACGAATCGGTACCGCCCGATTCTGAGGTCGTGACCGAAGGCGGCATGACGGTGAAGCCCGCCGAGTCGTTGTCGATCGCGTCGCCGGTCACATCGCTCGGCTCGAGGCCGCTGTAGCCCGGATCCGTGCTGGTGGCGGCGCCGAGGTCGATGGTGAAGGGCAAGTTCCCATCCTGCACCGCGTCGTCGGCGGCGGTCACGGTGACCGTTTTGGCACCGTTCCAGTCGACGCTGGTGAAGGTGAGGGAACTCGGTGCAACGGTCACGTCGGAGCTCAGCGAGGCCACCGGAATCACGACGTCCGCGGTGGGCTGGCTATTGAGCACCACCGTGAAGGTCGCGTTCATTCCGCCCTCGAACGCCATGAGGCCGGACGTCGGGTCGACGGTGTAACCAGCGCTGTCATTGTCAGCATTGGTTCCCGTCACGTTTGGTGGGTTGAGTGCCGAATAGCTGCCGTCGGTCGACATCGGCATGCCGAGATCGATCGTAAAGCTCTGCGCGTTGTCGGCGATGTCGTCGTTGACGCCGGTGACCGTCACTGTCTGCGGTGAGTTCCAGTCCGTATCGGTGAACACGAGCATCGCGGGGGACACGGTGGCCTCATCGGTGTCGAGGCTCGTTAGCGGAATGGTCACGTTCGCCGTCGGCTGGCTGTTGAGCACCACGGTAAAGGTGTCGGTGGTGGCATCCTCGGAGACCATGAGATCGGGCATCGCGGGGTCGAGGGTGATGCCTGCGGAGTCGTTGTCCGCGTTGATCCCCGTCACATTGGCGGGATTGATGCCGTCGTAACCCGCGTCGGCGCTCATCGCTGCGGCGAGGTCGATGGTGAAGGGCTGGCCGCCATCCGCCACGCTGTCCTCGATGCCCGTCACCGTCACTTCCTGAGGCGAGGCCCAGTTCATGGTGGTAAAGGTCAGCTCGCTCGTCGACACCGACACTTCGCCGGGGGTCATGCTCATCACCGCGATGGTCACATCGGCCGACGGCTGGCTATTGAGAAACACCTCGAACGTGTCGCTGCCGCCGCCTTCGCTCGTCGCGAGGCCCATCGTCGGATCGACGGTGATGCCCGCGGAGTCGTTGTCGGTATTCGAGCCACTCACGTCGGCCGCATCGATCCCGGAATACTCTGGGTCGGCGCTCGTCGCCGGAAGGAGACGAATCGTAAAGGGCTGGTCGCCATCCGCGATGCTGTCGTCCACGCCGGTCACGGTCACCGTCTGCGCTCCGTTCCAGTTCGTGGTGGTGAAGGTGAGCGTGCTTGGGGACACGGTGGCTTCGCCGACATCGTTGCTCTCCACCGCGATCACGACATCCGCGGTGGGCACCGCGTTCAGGACCACGGTGAAGGTGTCGGTGCCTCCCGGTGCTTCGGTCGTGAGAAGCCCCATCGTCGGCATCACCGTCACTCCCGCTGAATCGTCGTCGGTGTTTGAGCCGGCGACATCCATCCCGTCGACTCCCATGTAGTCGGGGTCGGCGCTCATCGCGGCCTGGACCGCGATCATGAACGGCTGGTTTCCGTCGATGAGATCGTCGTCAACTCCGGTCACGGTCACCGTCTGCGGCGCGTTCCAGTTCATCGACGTAAAGGTGAGCGAGCTCGGAGACACCGAGGCCTCGTCGGGCGCGCTGCTCGCCAGGTCGATGATCACGTCGGCGGTGGGCTCGGAGTTGAGGACCACGGTAAAGGTGTCCTCGCCTCCTCCTTCGGTCACTGTGAGACCGCTGAGCGGCGCCACCGTCACTCCGGCGGAGTCGTCGTCAACATTTGCACCGGTCACGTCAGCGGGATCCAGGCCAGAGTACTCCGCGTCGCCGCTCGTTGCCGGCGCGGTCACGATCGTGAAGGTTTGGTTGCCGTCCACCAGGTTGTCGTCCTCCCCGGTCACGGTGACGGTCTGCGGAGCGTTCCAGTTCGCCGGCGTAAAGGTCACCGACGCCGGAGATACCGAAGCCTCATCGGGGTCGGCCGAAGAGAGATCGAAGGTGACGTCGGCCGAAGGCTCGCTGTTGAGCACGATGGTAAACGTGTCCTCGCCCCCCGCTTCGGTGACCATGAGCCCGGTTTCCGGCATCACCTGGACACCCGCGGTGTCGTTATCGACGTTGCTCACCCCCACATCATCCGCGTCGAGCATGTTGTAGGACGGGTCATCGCTGACCGCCGGGGCAAGCACGATCGAATAGGGCTGGGCCCCATCGTCGAGCTCGTCGTCCACGCCAGTGATCGTGATCACCTGCGGCGCGCTCCAGTTCATCGGGGTGAACGTCACCGCATCGGTGTTGACGGTGCCCTCGCCGGGGTCGCTGCTCGAGAGCGCGATCGTCACGTCGGCGTTGGGGGCGGCGTTGAGGACGATCGTGAACGTCGACTGCCCGCCGCTTTCGGTGGTCATGAGTCCCGCCGCAGGATCGGTGGTCACCCCGGCGGTCTCGTCGTCCACGTTGGTGACCGTCACGTCCGCGGGGTCGAGCGTGTCGTAGTTCGGGTCGTCGCTCACCGCGGGCGCAGTCACCACCATGTAGTCGATGGGCCCGTCAGCAACGTCATCGTCTACTCCGGTGACGGTGACGAGCTGGGGCGCATCCCAGTTCTCGACGGTGAACGTGAGGTTCGTCGGGCTGACGAACCCCTCGGACTCCAACGAACTCGAAAGACCAACGGTCACGTCGGCGGTGGGCGCGCTGTTGAGTCGGATGGTAAATGTCGCCTGGCCGCCGCGCTCGGTGGTGCGCAGTCCCTCGGTTGGCGTGACCATGAAACCCGCGGTCTCATCGTCGACATTGCTCACCGTCACATCCGGCGCGTCGACGCCGTCGTAGCTCGGGTCGGCGCTCACCGCGGCAGCGGTGATGATCTGATACTCGACCGCACCATCGGCGTCGGCGTCGTCGACACCGGTCACGGTGACGGTCTGCGGCGCGTTCCAGTTCGCAGGCGTAAACACCAGGCTCGTGGGGCTCACGGCGCCCTCGCCGGGGTCGCTGCTCGAAAGCCCGATGGTCACCGTGGCGGTGGGGACGGCTTCAAGGACCACTGTGAAGGTGGCTTGAGCCCCCGTTTCGGAGGTCGTCAGGCCGACCGTCGGGTCCACTAAGATGCCCGAGCCGGGCGGGGTCGCGTCGTCGTCGTCGCCGCAGGCGAAGGCAACCACGCATAGCGCCGCGAGCGCGACGCGCATGTATGAAGTCATTAGTTCTCCCAGTCCCTTTCCGGGAGCGGTCCACCGTCCCCCGGTTTGTATATTTGCAGACATATACGTCTCGTCGACTGAACGCTCCCCTTCGATGCACAAGTTCACAACGGCGTTTCCAAACCGCTGGAAATGCACGAAACCGTTACTAGATTGACGGTCGCGGGGCGGCGGCGGAAAGACGAAGGTCCGCGGCGCTTCCAGGGCGGTCAACGCACGCCCGAAGGCCGTGTTTCGACCCGATCGTAGGTTCTTCCTATCGGTTCGATTCGGAATCTCTCGATGGCAAGTGCGTTGCGATTTCTTGCACGAGGTATCCCAGAAATGGAGTCAGTTGAAAGCGTAACGCCTCGCTCCAGGGCGCGTACCGAAGGGTGAACCAAACCGATGAAGCGACGTTGCCGCACCGCAGGGAATCCGGCGTCGCTTCACCACCGCTTTCTTTTGCCCTTCCGATTGGAGGTACCTCCGTTGCGATTGCTTCTTCTCAGTCCGCTGATTCTGACCGTCGCGTGCAACTCCATATTTACCGACCTTCGGCCGGACGAAAGCAATCCGCCGAGTCCCTCGCCCGAGGCAGGGACGCCAGACTCGGCGATCGCTCCCGATTCCGCGGTCGTGGCGGACTCCTCTGCGTCGCCGGACGGGGGGATGTCGCCAGACGGGGAGGTCCCCGACGCGGAGCCGCCCCCGGCGGATGGGGTGCTCTCGCGAGGAACCTGGGAAGGCCGAACCGGCTACCGCGCATCGGGGAGTGTCGAGCTTCGGCGCGTGGGCGGCGTCCTCGAGCTCGCGTTCCTCGAAGACTTCTCGACCCAGGGCGTCCCCGGCCCCGTGGTCATGCTGAGCACGCGCGAGGCGATCGGCAACTCGATCGATCCCGCCGCCGGCGATATCGAGCTCGAGCCGCTGGCGTCACGAAGCGGCGCACAGACCTACGTCGTGCCGCCGGAGGGTGCCAACGCTCGCTTTGCCTGGGTGTACTGTCGACCCTTCCGCGTCGAAGTCGCCCGGGCGCCGCTGATGGAGGTGTCGCAGTGACCCGCGCGAACCGAAATCCGGGGGCACGCCTCGCCGCCCTATCGGTCCTCGTCGCCACGGTGGCCGCCCCCTCGGTCGCCGATGCCCAAGCCTGGATTCGAGACCCGGGAGGCGGCTACGTCCAGGTCAGCTATCGCTATCTTCCCTCCGACAGCTTCTTTGGCGCCGATGGCAACTCGGTCCCCTCGGCCGAGTTCGAACAGCACACCGTTGGCCTCTACGGCGAGATCGGGGTCATCGAGCGCTGGCTCATGTTCACCCTCGAGTCGGAGATCTTTCGTCGCAACGTGCTCGTCGACCAGGGTGCGGTCACCGGGCTCGGCGACACCCGCATCAGCGCATGGACCGGCCTTGTGGAAGTGCCGTTCCGACTCTCCTTCGGAGCGAGCCTGGGCATCCCCACCGGGGATTCGCGTCCGGATTCGGATGGCGGCGACATTCTCGCTCAAGAGGTGGCCGCGGTGCTCCCGACCGGTGACGGCGAGTTCGACGTGACGCTCCAGCTCGCCGTCGGGCATGGGGTCCGCATCGGGAACGCCCTCGACATCTTCGGTCAAGGCGTCCTCGGCTATGCGATTCGCACCGAGGGGTTCACCGACCAGATCGTGTTCCGCGCCGAGACCGGGGTTCGTCCGGTGGCGGAAGGCTTCAACCGGTTCCTCCTCGTGTTCCGAGTGTTCGGCGCCGAGCTCCTCGGGGACGCCGCCCGAACCTCCGGCGTCGCGGGCCTCGGCGACGGCGTGTCTTACACCGCGTTTGGCGCCGAACTCACCGGCCGGGTCGTCGACACGTTCTCCCTCGGCTTCGGCGTCGACAGCGCGTTCCGCGCCACGAACATCTCGGCCGGATTCAACTATAAGTTCTCGGCAAGCTACGAGTTCTAGCCCGGCAGTCCACCACTACCCGCAACGTCCGCGGCCCGGTCGCGCTCTCGCTGACCGAGCCGTCGTTCGTTTGCCGGCCTGCATCCGTCGCGCCCTCGCCGCCGTCGCGCTTGCCGACGCAGGGAGCTCCGCGCATCATGGGAGACACCGGAGCGCTTCGTACTTCTCCATTGGACTTTCCTTTCTCCTTTCATCCGTTCTTCTTTCATCCGTTCCTCCGACTTCCGTGGACGATGCTCGTCATCGGGATGTCGACCGGGGCCTGCGGCAACGACACCTCGGCCTGGCGCGTGTCCTTCGAATCGGTCATTGACCGAGAGCAATCGACGATCGTGGAGGCGGTTGTGCTTCGCGAGAGCTGCAATAATCGCGACCCGGTGATCGGCTACGAACTTCGCCGTGACGTTCCTCTGGCTCCCGACTCCATTCAGCTCGAGGCCGGCCCCTTTGGACTCCTCGGAATCGCCCGAGACGACCAATGTACGGTGATCGCCGAGGCGTGTCAGGACGTCGAACTCCCATCGGGCGACCCGCTCGTTCTTCGCCTGGTCACCCAGGGCGACCGGGTTTACGGATGCGCGGGTCGAGTCTGTGAAGCAGGAAGCTGCGCTGAGGGCAACGGCATCGACACGTGCTCCCTCGGCGGCCAGTTGCCAGCCCTTGCGGTCGGCCCGCGAAGTGGCTGTGGCCTCTCCGGCGAATGCCAAGCGTTCTGCTGGGGTACAACGACCGCCGAGGGGCCGTCCCTTGCCCCGACCCCCGTGGCGGTTGCCGGTCGGCTTCAGCAGGTCGCCGTCGGAGCCGATCACGCGTGTATCCTCCGAAATGACGGCACTCTCTTTTGCAGCGGTCGAGGCGACGAGGGGCAGCTCGGTCGAGGCAACGTTGCGAGTGACTCGCGCTTCGGCGCCGTGGAGGGGAGCTTTTCGATGGTGGCCGCCGCCGTGCGCTACACCTGTGGGCTCACCCGAGATGGCAGCATCCTCTGCTGGGGCGAGGGCGGTCCGTGGATTGGAACGAACGAAAACACCTCGCTGGCAGAAATCAGCGGGAGTGTGCCCGGTCTCGTCGGATAGCCGGTTGCGTTCCCTCCGGTTTCTCGCAGCGCCGAGCGAGCTTCGAGGTAGGCTGGCATGGTGGATCACTCCTCGCTGGTAGCGGCGATCGACCCGCTGCGGGGAAGGAATCACCACGGCCCTCGCCGAGGCGTCACCGGTCCGGATGGCGCGCCAGTGGATGGTCGACGCCCACCGGGTTCCGGTGCCGGCCCCACGATCCGGTGCGCCGATCCGGCGACGAAGCCGTCTCCATCGCCCGAGACCGCTTCCCTATCTGCACGGTGTGGTCGATGGCGAGGCGACCATTGTGTTCTATGGGCCTGGTCAGGAGTTCTCACTTCCCATGGAGGCGCTTCCGCTGATCGAAGGCCTTCACCGAACGGCGGACTTTGTTGCGGAAGACGTGCTTCGGTGGGATCCAAAGCTCTCCTGGCAGGCCGCAAAAGAACTCCTCACAGAACTCGTCGAAGGGGGCGTGCTATCGGTCGATCGGTCAAACCAGCGGTGACTCCACCGGGAAGGTTTTTACCTTTCGCTTTCAGCTTGTAGACTTCCTGGGTGCTCCGGATCGCCTCCTCGTCGACGCTCCTTGGTCTCGCACTTTGCCTCCCCATCATGTCGCCGGGGAGCGCGCGCGCGCAGGAGCAAGATCCGAACGAGACGCCTTCCACCGAAGGGTCAGACGATCGTGGCGAAAACGAGGCTGGGCAACCCGATGAACCGCAGCCCAATGAGCAGACGGACGAACAAGAGACCGACGAACAAGAGACCGACGAACAAGAGACCGACGAACTGAGCAGCGGAAACGAGAGCGGCGAAGAACTGGGCAGCGGAGACGAGAGCGGAGACGAGAGCGGCGAAAGGGACGGGACCGACGGCACCGCCTCCTCACCGGACGACGCCACGGGGGAAACGTCGGGGGACGACACGCCGGCCGACGAATCGTCAGAAGGACTCGGCGCTGACCCCGATGACGACCGGCTCCAGCTGATCGTGATCGACGCAGCTCCGTACGGCGTCGACCCGGTGGTCGGTCGGCATGTGAGCCATCAGATGCGGGCCACCGCGCAGGCCCTGGGTTACGACGTAATGACCCAGGACGACACCATCGCCGCCGCGCAGCGCCTTCGGATGCCCTATCCGCCGACCCCCGCCGACCTCTGGCGAGTGACCTATATCTCCCAGTCCCAGCGAGGTGCCTTCGCGCGCGTGTGGGCAAGCTCCGGCCGGTACGTCATCGAGATCGCCGTCGCGAGCCTCGATGGAACGGGACCGTTCTTTGCGCGAGGAGACTCCGGTTCGGACGACCTCCACGCGGTGGTCGACCGGCTCTTTCGGCAAGCGTTGCCCTCGCCGACGGTGTGGCAGGGCGAACAGACGAACGAGACGACTCCCGAGCCGGAGATCGAGCCCGATCCCGAGCGTAACGCGGCCCGACGAGCTCGAGAGCGGCGAAACCGGAGGCGCGAGCGCGATGCAAGGCTTCGCCGCTGGCACCTTGTGCTTCAGACCGAAGGAGCGATCGGAACCTCGCAGGACGTGTTCTACAACCACCTCGTCGGCGGCCGGCTCGACTACCGAATCTCGCAGGAGGTCCTCCTCGGCGGCTACGTGGGTTACGCGAATCTCCGCGGGAAAGACGGCCGCTCGGACAACATCCTCTTCTACCTTCAGGTCGAAGACCGGGTGCGCATCGTCTCGTCGAGCGACATCACGGTTCCGCTTCGGCTCGGGGTTGGCTACCTGCCGTTCAATGGTCCGTTCGTCCGCATCGCGGCGGGCATCAACATCCCCCTCAGTCGCCGATTTCAGCTCGGCTTCGACATTCTCGCGCCCACCTTCTGGGTCCTCCCAGAGCGGACCGCAGTTTCCATGAACGTCGCTGCCGAACTCATCATTCGGCTTTGATCCGCACCGAGACAGGCCGTTACAGCCGACCGAGGAGCCCGTCGACGCGGAGCTTCCACACCATGGCTACCGCTTCGGCAAAGATCTTTCGGCTCATTTTGCTTTGGCCAGCACGGCGGTCGACGAACACGATCGGCACTTCTTCAATGCGAAAGCCGCGCATCACCGCCCGATAGGTCAGCTCGATCTGAAAGGAGTAGCCGCCGGAGCGGACCGCATCGAGATCGATCGTTTCCAGCACCTCGCGCCGAAACGCCTTGTAGCCGCTCGTGAGGTCTCGAATGGAGAGTCCGAGGATGCTCCGACTGTAGAGGCTTCCCCCCTTGGAGAGCACGTGCCGACCAAGGCCCCATCCTTCGACGCTGCCTCCAGGAATGTTCCGCGAGCCGATCACGACGTCGGCCCCCGCGTCGACCGCCCGGAGGAAGTCCGGAAGGTATCGCGGATCGTGCGAGAGATCGGTGTCCATCTCGACCATCAGGTCATAACCCTCGCCGATGCCCCAGCGAAACGCATCAAGGTAGGCGGTGCCGATCCCGAGCTTGCCCGGGCGGTGCATGACGTGCACCCGACTGTCCTTCTCTGCGATCTCATCGGCGAGCGCTCCGGTCCCATCCGGAGAAGCGTCGTCGACCACCATGAGGTGGGCCTCGGGGAGGACCTCAAAGAGGTCCCGAACGAAGACCTCGAGGTTGTCCCGCTCGTTGTACGTGGGCGTGATAATCAGCACGCGCTGGGCCATAGCGGCCGGAGCCTACTGGTTTTTGTGCCAGTTTGCCTCCGTCTCGGTATCCGCTAGGCTTCGCCGCCTTAAGGAGGAATTTCGCCGATGACTTTCAAGCCGAAGTTCGAAAGCCTCGTCGACATCTACAAGCACAGCACCTCGACCTTCGTTGACCGACCCCTGTTCGGTGAGAAGAAAGGCGGTGACTGGAAGTGGATGAGCTACGGCGACTTCAAGAACGCCACCGACGCGTTTCGCGCCGGACTAAAGGACCTCGGCGTCGAGTCCGGCGACCGAGTCGCCGTCATCTCCAACAACCGGCCGGAGTGGGCGATCGCCGCCTACGCCACCTACGGGAGCGGAGCCTGCTACGTGCCGATGTACGAGGCGATGCTCAATAAGGACTGGAAATACATCCTCGGAGACTGCGAAGCCAAGGCGGTGGTCGTTGCCAACGAATCGATCCGAAACCGAATCCAGGAGTTTCGGAGCGAGCTGCCGAAACTCGAGCACGTCATCGTCATCGACGGCGAGGGGAACGACGACAGCACCGCGTGGGCCGACGTCATTCAGCGTGGCAAGGACAACCCTTCCGAGGTCGCAAACCCCACGGGCGAAGACCTTGCGGGCTTCATCTACACCTCGGGCACCACCGGCAACCCGAAGGGGGTCAAGCTCACCCACAAGAATCTCGCCTACAACGTGAGTGCGGTGCACGACTTTTTCCCGATGAGCGAGGACGACCGCTCGCTCTCGTTTCTTCCGTGGGCCCACTCCTTTGGCCAGACCTGCGAGCTCCACGGCCTCTTTTCGATGGGCGCTTCGATGGGCATCGCCGAGGCGGTGGACAAGATCATCCCCAACCTCGCCGAGATACGCCCGACGCTGCTGTTCAGCGTGCCCCGAATCTTCAACAAGATTTACGACGGCCTGAACAAGCGCATGGCGGAAGAGGGCGGCCTCAAGAAGTCCCTCTTTGATGCAGCGATGAACAACCAGAACCTCCGAAAGGAGCTCGCTGGCAAGGGCCGGTCCAGCGGCTGGGCGGACTTCAAGCACAAGCTCCTCGACAAGCTGGTGTTTTCGAAAGTACGTGAGCGCTTCGGGGGCCGACTCAAATACGCCTTCTCCGGGGGCGCCGCGATTTCGAAGCAGGTCGCCGAGTTCATCGACAACCTCGGCATCACCGTCTACGAGGGCTACGGCCTCACCGAAACATCACCGATCGCAACGGCAAACTACCCTGGCAATCGCAAGATCGGATCGATCGGAAAGCCGATCCCCGGCGTAACCGTCACGATCGACAAAGAAGTCACGGGCGACGACGTCAATGGCGAGATCGTGATTCACGGCCACAACATCATGGCCGGCTATCACAACCTTCCCGAAGAGAACAAAAAGGTCTTCACCGAAGACGGCGGCTTCCGGACCGGCGACATGGGCCGAATGGACGACGAAGGCTTCGTGTACATCACCGGCCGCATCAAAGAGCAGTACAAGCTCGAAAACGGCAAATACGTGGTCCCGTCGCCGCTCGAGGAGCTCCTAAAGCTCTCGCCTTACATCGCCAACGTGCTCGTGTTCGGTGACAACAAGCCGTTCAACGTGGCGATCGTGGTGCCCGACCTCGAGGTGCTCGGCCAGTGGGGCTCGGAGCACGGGGTCAGCGACGAAAAGCTCCTGACCGATCCAGCGGTGGAAAAGCTCATTGCGCAGGAGCTGGAACAGCACTCCGACCAGTTCAAGCAGTTTGAAAAGGTTCGGAAGTTCAAGCTCATCCCGGATGACTTCACGACCGAAAACGGCATGCTCACGCCGTCGCTCAAGGTGAAGCGCCGCATTGTGATCAACGCCTACGACGACGAGCTGAACTCGCTCTACGGCTGACTCCGGGCCGACGCTCCCTTTGGCCCGCGTCGTGGGCAAGAAAAAGAAGAAGAAGCTCAAGCTCAAAAAGAAGTGCTGCGGAAAACCTCCGGGCAAGGAGTGCAAACGCCGCCCGGAGAAGGCGTCCAAGTAGGCACGATTTCTGCGCGCCGATCGCAAGTCCCTCGGGTCGAAAGCTCGGGCCGGATCCAGCCGAGGAATCGGGTGGTCCCGGCGACGAAGGACCGCGTTCACAGCTGGCGCATTCGGCGAGAGCGAAGCGGTCGCCCCCGGGGGACGACCTCTGCACCGTCAGTCGGGCGGAAATGCTCCGGCGAGATAGCGAAGCGCAATGCGCGCCTCCCGGTTGGTCATTTCCGCCCCTTCGTCGACGATCATGCGGCGGATCACCTGCCGCCAGCCGCCCATCGTATCGCCACCGTGCTCGCGGATCTCGGCCCAGCCGTGGCAGCCGATGCAAACCCGCCGCGTCACTTCACGCACTTCGTCCCGAGGTAGCGCCGCAACTTCGCGGGCGATCGCGCGACGCTCTTCCCGCTGGCGGGCGCGGCGCTGGGCTGGAGTCTCGTCCTCGGGAGGCGGCTCGACCGCCGCATCCTCGGCCTCCGACGACTCTTCGGTGGGCTCCCCCTCGCCCGCGCCCGCATCAGCCGTATCTTCCGAGCCGGTCTCTTCTCCGGTGCTCGTCTCCTCCTCTTCGGGGGGAGCTTCGGGGACCTCCTCGACTTCTTCTTCTTCGGGCATCGGCTCCTCGGCGAACGGATCATCAAGCGAGTCGGCGGCGGCCGCCCGCGCGAGCCGCGCCTCCCGAAGGGCTTGCGTCGTCTCCTGAATGCCCGGCGTCACCGCCACCAGGTACGACGTGACGAAATAGACGTCAGGCTGAGTGATCGGTTCGGAGATTTGGGGTTTCTCCGCCATGCGCTGGTTGAGGCTTAGCCAGGACTCACCGTTTCGGGGCCGCGACAGGATCGTTCGAATGTCGTGGCACGGGGTGCACTTCTGGACGAGCACTTCGCGGCCCTTTTCAAACGAGTCCTCGGTGGTGAGAAGCTCGGGCGAGAACTCTTCCGGAATGTCCAGATTGCCGAGGATCTCTCGGACCCGTTCGATGTTTTCGTCGTCGAGCTTCAGGCCGGCGCCGTGCGCCTGGATTACGTAGGGCAGCGAGAGCGTGGTGAGCACGATGGTGCAGAGCAGGAGTCCGAACCCCAGCGCGGGCATCGCCTCTTCGAAGTAACGAAAAAACCGCAGGATCAAAATCTTGGTGACGAGAATGACGCCGATCAGAATCGCGCACACCGCGTGCAGCACCGTTCGGGCAGGAAGCTCGACCTGGTACTCCCATAGCCGAGGCAACATTTCCCACATCATGATGATGTAGATGCCGAAGTAGAGGTAACCGCTGATCCGGTGCACCGCGATCCAGAACGGCGGCGCATGAGTTTTCTTCTTTTGTTCGTCCCAGTATTTGGGATTCCAGAGCCAGGCCTGGAGTACCACCGCCACGATCGCCAAGGCCACAAAGGCGATCCCCATCCACATGCTGATCGTCGTGTTCATCGCCTTCGATGGTATCAGGAAGCTTTCGACCCAGGCCCGACAAACCCACCGGATTCGCGTTACGAAGCTGGCGCGGATCGACAATGCCGAGCTGTTCGAACGGTCTGCATCGAGCCTGTTCGATGAGGCGCTTATGAGATGTTCAGAGACGTTGTCACCGCGAGCACGGAACACTCCAATCGCAGAGCAACTGATACGGCGAGCTGCCAACGCGATTCAGCGAAGGTGCGCGGCGGAGCTCACGCACGAGGCGGCAACGCACTCACGGCAACGCACTCACGGCAACGCGCTCACGGCAACGCGCTCACGGCAATGCGCTTAGGCCTCGAGAACCGCTGGGTTGTCGTGTCTAGTTGTCTGTCTCGGGAGAGTCGGCTTCTGGAGCAGCCGCCTCTGGAGCAGCCGCCTCTGGAGCAGCCGCTGCTGGAGCAGCCGCCTCCGGAGCAGCAGTCTCCGCGGGGTCGGTCTCTGCTTCCGGTGTTGGAGCCTCGGTCTCCCCGTCCGACCCTGCGGGTTCTGAAGTCTCCGGCTCCGCCGGCTCGAGCGTCGAAGAAACCTGCAGCGGCTCCGTTCCGACCTCCACCTCGATCGACGTCGGTTCGTAACCGTCGAGCTGGAACTCGAGCATCTGTTCTCCCAGGGGCAATCCTTCTGCCTCGAGCGGAGTGACTCCGAGCACGTCGTCCCCAAGGGTGACGGTGGCTCCCGGCGGATCGCTGACCAGATTCAGGACGCCGGCCGGAGCATCCGTGACGGCCTTGGGGCCAGGGGAGCTTCCCGAGGGCCACACGATCCACGCGATCAGCGCTGCAAGGAGCAACACCGAGACGAGCTCGGACGGGCCAAACGCGAATCTCCGATTTTCGCGCTCTACATCGGTGACCGGCGTGGGAACCTTGCCCGTGGGGTCCCGAAGGATCGGCGTCGGGGTGAGGGCACGACGTGGCGGAGGTAGCCCGTCGAGGAACGCCGTCCGGGC
This sequence comes from Myxococcota bacterium, assembly GCA_039187775.1. GTDB lineage: Bacteria > Myxococcota_A > Polyangia > Polyangiales > JBCCZL01 > JBCCZL01. The sequence continues at coordinate 7,767 of JBCCZL010000011.1, read as the reverse complement.
AAGACTGATCCCCCCCTGAATCTCGTCGGCCCACACGAGCTGAATGTGGTCGGCGATGCGGCCGGTGCTCACCACCTCACCCTGGCTCACCCAGTACCGCTGAAGCGCCTCCTGAAACTCCCGCGCACGCAAGTAGCGACGGCCAACCCGGCGTTCAAGGGCGCGCATGACGACGTCGGAGAGCGCGGAGGGCATCGACGGCCGCTTCTCGAGAGGCGGAGGAATCCGCTGTTCGGCGACCGCACGCATGGTTTCGAAATCGCTTGGTCGCTCGAACAGGAGCTCCCCCGTCAGGAGCTCATGAAGCACGATGCCGAGCGAAAAGATATCGCTCCGGCCGTCAATGTCGGCCGTACCGACGCACTGCTCCGGAGACATATAGGCGAACTTGCCGCGGACCACCCCGGCCTGGGTCGTGGAGAGGCGCCGTTCGGCTTTGGCGACTCCGAAATCGACCAGCTTCACCGCGCCGTCGTAAGAGATCATGATGTTCTGCGGGCTGACGTCCCGATGGACGATCCCGAGCGGACGGCCGTCGACCCCTCGCGCCGCGTGCGCGTGGTCGAGGGCCTCGGCGATGTCGCTTACGATGCGCAGGGCCACCGCCACCGGCACCTGCTGTCCGCGCTTGCGGAGCCGCTTGAGGTGGCTCGAGAGCGGAACCCCGTGGATCCACTCCATGGCCATGTAGTGCCGACCGGACACTTGGCCGTACTCGTAGACGTGCGCGATGTGGGGATGCTGAAGCTGCGCGGCGAGGCGGGCCTCGTCTCGGAACAGCAGGACGAAGTCCTCGTCCTGGGCGATGTCCGGCTTGAGGAGCTTAAGGACCACGTACCGCTCGACCTGGTCATCCACCACCTCGCGCCCGAGGTAGATCTCCGCCATGCCTCCCACCGCCAGGCGGCCGAGAAGTTCGTAGCGACCGAACGCTCCCACCGCGCCCTTGTCTCGATTCGCAACCGGAGTTCCCACCGCTTCAACCTCGATATCGATCGATGGCTCGCGGCCTTGGTCCCGCACTTCGCTCGCAGCGGTGCCTCGCCGGGCGATGGTGGTGGCCATTTGGGTATTCGAAACCGGCGATGTGGGGGTCGGGTCGCGGAGTTCTCGATGTTTGCCGGTGTCGACGCCCACGAGCACAGTATAGGGCCTACCGAACGTTTTGCGGCGACTTCCCGCCTCGTCTTCGGGCGAGACAAAGTCGACCGGCCGGGCTTGCGTCATGGCCTAGTACCCCCGTCCCGAAGTTCATTCCGGGTGGTTGCCGGCCCTCGGGCCCGATCTCGGCAGCCCGCATCGCGATGCTCTCTGGCCTTGGGGCCGTCCGCCGCCAGGCCCACCGATCTCCAACCCGATTCCTCGACAGAACCCCGAACGAACTTCGGGGCGGGGTTACTAGGCTTCCTCGATGTCATCGTTTGAGGAGGTCTTGCGGTCGGAGCGCGGTCGCAGTTGGAGGCTCCTCAGTGGAAGTTCTTTCGATCAAACGAGCGAACGGGAAGCACCCTGGCTTCATAACCCGTAGGTCCCTCGACACCCCCAAAGTGGGTCAGAAAATCGACTTTCGTCCGCGAAGAGCGCTGCTTTGTCCTGCCAAAGGCTGCGGTTCCGAAAGAAGGAGCTGCGGTTCCTAAAGAAGGAGCTGCGGTTCCTAAAGAAGGAGCTGCGGTTCCGAAAGAAGGAGCTGCGGTTCCGAAAGAAGGAGCTGCGGTTCCGAGAGAATTACCCGAGGCATCGGCCGGGGGGACTAGCAGGCCTCACTTCGACGCTAGGGCCTTTGCCCGAGAAGCGCTCGGAGTCACTTCCACCACTTCGCCCTCGACATCGATCACTCCGCCGGGGCGCCGCCCGACCGGGTCGGCCATGCCCATCAGGCCCTCGGGGCCCATGCCCACCGAGTAGGCGGTTACTCGAACTGACCCATCGGCCAGCTTTTTCTCCATTCGCTTGCGAATCTGCTCGGCGATGAACCGCCGCGTGGGCGGAATCAGCAACAGGAATCCGGTCACATCGGTCAACACGCCGGGCGTCACCAGAAGCACACCGCCCGCAAGAACTAGAAGCCCGCCAAGAACGCCCTCTTCCGGCATGTGCATTTGCGCCATCGCCTCCCGCCACTTGCGGTACACGCGAAGACCTTCTCGCTTCGCAAGCCACGCTCCCACCACGCCGGTGAGCAGGATCAGGCCGACCGTCGGCAGGAAGCCCATCGCCTGACCGAGCACGAAGAGCAGGTAGGTCTCGAGCAGCGGCACTACCGTGAACAAAACTAGAAGGATCTTTCCCACCGCCTCACCATAAGTCGCTGCGGGATGCCCGCTAGCCGAAATCGAGGTTTCAAAATTGAAAAGCCATTCAAACCTCACCGGATCGCGCGAGAAACGAGTTTGAAAAGCCTCGCAACCGAGCTCAGGTCTGGTACAGCCCGCTCATGCGGTTCGTTTCCCCCCTCGTCTTTGTCTTGGCGGCGTGCGGCTCCACCTCGACCTCCTCCCCCACCGTCAACCCGACCACTAGCACGGAAAGCGTTCACGATCCGGGACCCGCGCCCGCTGGAGTCCTCCCGGAAGGAGTGACACCGGTAGCGTACCGTCTCGAACTGACGATCGCTCCGGACGAGCCGCGGTTCTCCGGCCAGACCGAGATCGACGTGCAGCTCGAGCATCGCCAGCAGCTTATCTGGTTTCACGGAAAGAACCTTGAGGTCCAAGAAGCGACGGTCGTCGTTGAGGGCGAGGAACCGATCGCCGCCACCTATGAACAGCACGACGACCAAGGCGTTGCGTCGCTGCGCCTGGCCGAGCCGGCGGGCCCGGGCGAGGCCACGATCCGTATTCGCTACGACGCGCCGTTCGATGAACACCTCAACGGCCTGTACCGAGTCGAAGAAGGTGAGCACGCCTACGCGTTCACGCAGATGGAAGCGACGCATGCCCGCACCGCATTTCCTTCCTTCGATGAGCCCCGGTTCAAAACCCCGTTCGACGTGACCCTCACCGTCGCACTGGACCACGTCGCGGCAGCCAACACCGCCGCCGAACACGAGGAGGCCGTGGGTGAGATGAAGCGCATCCGCTACCGACGGACCGAACCGCTCCCGACCTATCTCATCGCCTTTGCGGTCGGCCCCTTCGATGTCGTCGAAGGTACGGCGATCCCGGCCAACGATGTTCGCGAGCGGCCGCTCCCGTTCCGAGGGCTTGCGGTTCGCGGCAAGGGAGAACAGCTGGCCTACGCCCTCGCCGAAACCGGCGCGCAGGTACGGTTTCTCGAAGAGTACTTCGGCATGCCGTACCCGTACGACAAGCTCGACATCGTGGCCGTCCCCGATTTTGAGGCGGGCGCCATGGAGAACGTTGGCCTCGTGACGTTTCGGGAGTGGCTCCTGCTCGTCAACCCCGAGACCGCCACCGAAGGACAAAAGCGCGCTTTCGCGTACGTGATGGCCCACGAGCTCGCCCACATGTGGTTCGGCAATCTCGTCACTATGCCGTGGTGGGACGACCTTTGGCTCAACGAGTCCTTCGCGACATGGATGGGCAACAAAGTCGTGCGCCACCTTTATCCTGGCTATGGCGCAGAGCTCTCCCATCTCGAGGGTTCCCACCGCGCGATGGGTTCGGACAGCCTGTCGACGGCGCGTCAGATCCGACAGCCGATCGAGAGCAACCACGACATCCGAAATGCCTTCGATCGGATCACCTACTCCAAGGGCGGGGCAGTGCTGGAAATGTTCGAGCTGTTCCTCGGCGAAGAGAAGTTCCGGGACGGACTTCGCATTCACATGCGCCGGCACGCCCATGGAAACGCGACCGCTGACGACCTTCTCCGGTCCCTGAGCGAAGCCGCAGAAAGCGATGTGGCCGCGCCATTCCGAACGTTCCTCTTTCAGCCGGGGGTGCCTTTTGTGGATTTCGAAGTCCACTGCGAGGCGGAGCAGGCCGAGCTTCGCGGAGCGCAGCGCCGCTATCTTCCTGTGGGATCGCCTGGGTCGACCGAGCAAAGTTGGCAGCTACCCCTCTGCGTTCGGTCTTCATTCGACGGCAACATCCAACAGACCTGCGGCATGCTGACGCCGGAGTCACCGGCCCTTGCCTTCGAAAGCGGCTGTCCGGACTGGGTCATGCCCAATGCCAACGGCGCGGGGTACTTCCGCTTTGCGCTTCCGGCGGAAGACCTCTCGAAGCTCCGGAACGCGGGCTGGGACCACCTCAGCCCCCGCGAGCGGATGGCCGTCGCCGACAGCATCACCGCGTCCTTCGACAGCGCCGCTACGAATGCCGCCGACCTGTTCCCGATGATGGACGCGCTCGCCACCGACCCCACCCGTCAGGTCGCGACCGCCCCGATGGGGATCATCGGCTTCGTCAACGACTACATCGTCGACGACCGAGCGAAGCCCCGCCTTCGCCGCTACGCCAGCCGACTCTACAGCAATCGCTTCCGGCAGCTCGGGTGGACGCCGCGGGCGGGTGAAGCCGGTGACGACCGGCTGCTTCGGGCGTCGGTCCTCGGCTTTCTGGCGGGGACCGCGCGGGACAGCCGGATTCGGCGCGACGCGGTGCGGCGGGCGAAGGCCTACGTGTCGTTCGGCGACGAGCCTGCGGTCGACCCGGGAGCGGTAGACACGAACCTCGCCGGTACGGTGTTGTCCGTCGCGGTCAACGAGGAGGGAGCCCCGTTCTTCGATCACCTCGAAGCGCTCCTCTTTTCTTCGACCGACGCTCCGGTCCGCAATCGGGTCCTCGGCGCCCTTGGGAGCGCGCGAGACCCGGAGCTTGCGGCAAGGGCCCGAAACCTCGCCCTCGACGAGCGGCTTCGCACCAACGAAGTGATGCAGCCGCTCTGGGGCCAGAGCCAGGGCGACGAAACCCGCGCCGCACTCGGGACTTGGTTTACCGAAAACTACGACCAGCTGGCGACACGGATCTCGCCCGGACGCCTCGGAGGCACGCCCTGGCTGTTTTCGAGCCTCTGCACCGAAGAAGAAGCCAACGCGGTTCAAGCGTTCTTCGCGGAACGAATCGACGAGATCCCCGGGGGGCCGAGAAACCTCGCCGGCTCGGTCGAGGGAATCCGGCTCTGCGCGGCCCGCGCCGAAGCCCAAGGCGAAAGCGCGCGTTCGTTCTTTTGATCGAACCCCGCATAGGTGGGCAGCCGACGACGACGCTGACCGCCGCTCGGGGTTTCCATCGCCCCGAACATCTTCTACACCGCGCTCATGGCGGACTACATCTACACCATGCAGGGGCTCACGAAGACCCACCCTCCGGACAAGAAGGTAGTGGAGGACGTCTACCTCTCCTTTCTTCCGGGAGCCAAGATCGGAGTCATCGGCGTCAACGGCACCGGAAAGAGCACGATTCTTCGAATCATGGCCGGCGAGGACAAAGAGTTTGGCGGCGAAGCCTGGATCAAACCTACCGCGAGCGTGGGTTATGTGCCTCAGGAGCCCGACCTCGGCGATGTACCGACGGTCAAGGACGTCGTTGAACAGGCGGTCGCTCCCACCCGAAAGATCCTGCAGGACTTCGAAGAGCTCTCGATGAAGCTCGGCGAGCCGATGAGCGACGAGGAGATGAACAAGCTCCTCGACCGCCAGGGCGCACTGCAGGACAAGATCGACGCAGTCGACGGCTGGAACCTTGACCATGCCCTTGAGCTCGCGATGGACGCGCTTCGCCTGCCCCCGGCCGACGCCGATCCCTCGGTGCTCTCGGGCGGCGAAAAGCGCCGCGTGGCCCTGTGCCGAACCCTGCTTGCGAAGCCCGATCTTCTGCTCCTCGACGAGCCGACCAACCATCTCGACGCAGAGACCGTCGCCTGGCTCGAAGGCCATCTCGAAACCTATCCCGGCACCGTGGTGTGCGTGACCCACGACCGATACTTCCTCGACAATGTGGCGGAGTGGATCCTCGAGCTGGACCGAGGCCGGGCGATTCCGTTCAAGGGCAACTACACCGCATGGCTCGAAGCAAAGGCCGAGCGCCTTGCCCAAGAGGAAAAGCAAGAGAGCGCGCGCAAGCGAAAGATCGCCCGAGAGCTCGACTGGGTGCGGGCGTCACCGAAAGCTCGCCAGGCCAAGAGCAAGGCGCGGGTTTCCGCCTTCGACGCGATGGTGCGCGAAGAGGGCGCAAAGAAGCGCGACGCCAACGAGGTCCAGATTCCCGCGGGCGAGCGCCTCGGAAACCAGGTCATCAATGTCAAAGGCGTTCGCAAGGCCTACGGCGACAAGCTTCTCGTCGATGGCCTCGATATGCTGGTCCCTCAGGGAGCCATCGTCGGCATCATCGGGCCAAACGGCGCGGGCAAAACCACGCTCTTCCGAATGCTCGTGGGCGAGGACCAGCCGGACGAAGGTGAAGTCGTCATCGGGGAAACGGTGAAGCTTGCTTACGTGGACCAGTCCCGGGACGCACTCGACGCAAAAAAGACGGTGTACGAAGAGATCAGCGGCGGTGCCGACGTCGTGCCCCTCGGCAAACGAGAGGTCAATGCGCGGGCCTACTGCGGCTGGTTCAACTTCAAGGGCAGTACTCAGCAGAAGAAAGTCGGCGCGCTATCTGGAGGCGAGCGCAATCGCCTGCACCTCGCCAAGCTTCTGAAGGAAGGCGGCAATGTGCTCCTCCTCGACGAGCCGACCAACGACCTCGATGTCGAAACGCTGCAGAGCCTCGAACAGGCGATTCAGGACTTTCCGGGCTGCGCGCTCATCGTGAGCCATGATCGGTGGTTTCTCGACCGGATCGCCACCCACATCCTTGCATTCGAGGGGGACAGCCAGACCGTGTTCATGGAAGGAACCTACCAGGACTACGAGAAGGACCGGCGCCGCCGGCTCGGCGACGCGGCGGACATTCCTAGCCGGATCAAATACCGGAAGCTCACGAAGAATTGAGCGCGACGTCGCTTCCGATCGACGCGCATCTGCCAGCGATCCGCACTGCGCTTCGCCGTGACCGGGCCCTCGTGCTGACCGCGGAGCCCGGGGCTGGCAAAACCACCCGGGTTCCCCCCGCGCTCCTCGACGTCTTCGACGGCGAAGTCCTCGTAATCGAACCGCGTCGCCTGGCCGCCCGCCTGGCCGCGCGACGCGTCGCGGAAGAGCTCGGCGAAAAGGTGGGGGAGCGGGTCGGCTACCGGGTCCGCGACGACAAAAAAGTCAGCTCGGCGACGCGCCTTAGCTTCGTGACCGACGGCGTCTTTATGCGGCGCCTCATCCAAGACCCGGAACTCCGCGGAACCTCGGTGGTGATCATCGATGAGTTTCATGAGCGTCGGATTCAAAGCGACCTCGCCCTCGCCTTCGCGGCTCGCCTAAGGGGCCTGCGCCGCGATCCCCTCGCCGTCGTCGTGATGAGCGCGACCCTGCAAGCCGAGCCGGTGGCTGCATTTCTCGAGGCCGACATCCTCTCGGTGTCGGGCCGCGTCTTCCCAGTAGACGTGAGCTACAGCGATCCGTCACGCGAGCCCCTCGAAAAGAGGGTTCGACGCGCGTGCGCGGAGCTCGGCACCCACTCCGGCGATGTTCTCGTCTTTCTCCCTGGCGCCCGCGAAATCCGACGCTGCGCCGAGGAGGCGGCAACCCTGGCGGATCGCCAAGGACGGGACATTCACGTCCTCCATGGAGACCTCAAGGGCCCGGCGCAGGACCGGGCGGTCCGCCCGGGGCCGAAGCCCAAGTTCATCTTCTCGACCAATGTGGCGGAGAGCTCGGTCACGATCCCAGGGGTCACCGCGGTGGTCGACAGTGGCCTCGCGCGC
>JBCCZL010000010.1:0-39195 GCA_039187775.1 Myxococcota bacterium | reverse complement strand
GAGCGTTCAGCTGTCGAGCCCGAAGGGCTTGACCTTCAACGGGAGCGTTCAGCTGTCGAGCCCGAAGGGCTTGACCTTCAACGGGAGCGTTCAGCTGTCGAGCCCGAAGGGCTTGACCTTCAACGGGAGCGTTCAGCTGTCGAGCCCGAAGGGCTTGACCTTAAAAGGGAGCCCGCCGCGCCGCCGGGACTTCGACGGGTGCTCTTCCCCGCGATCCGAGCGCTGTCCGCATTGGCGATCGTGGTCGGTGCCATCGTGAGTTACGGGACGCCTACCCCGCGCACCGACGACGGCTTCGATTCGGCGCGCGCCCGGGAACGCCTCCGTCGCATCCTCGCCGACGAACGGCCCCACCCGATGGGAAGCACCGAGAGCGAGGCGCTGCGCGAGCGATTGGTCGCTGAAATCGAAGCGCTCGGTCATGAGCCCGAGATCCAGGCCCAGGCGATCTGCAGCACCTACGCCTGCGGTCGTGTGTTTAACGTCATCGTCGAGGTCGAGGGCGACACCGACGACGTAGTGCTTGTCTCGACACACTACGACTCGGTGTCCACGGGGCCGGGGGCGTCCGATGCCGGAGCGTCGGTGGCGGTGGTGGTGGATCTTCTCGCTTCGTTGGATGGGCGCCGCCCTCGGAACTCGGTGATCTTTCTGATCAATGATGGCGAGGAGGCGGGCCTCCTCGGCGCTAGGGCGTTCATGGAGCACCACCCGCGCGCCGGAGCGGTCGATGTGGCGCTCAACCTCGAAGCCCGAGGAACCAGTGGACCATCGATCATGTTCGAGACGGGCCATCCCAACCGACGTTTGATCGAGCTCTTTTCATCGGCCCCCGATCCGGTCATGAACTCGCTGACCGAGACGATCAGCCAGGAGCTTCCGAACGACACGGATCTCACTGTGTATCGCGCTCACGGAATCACCGGTCTCAACTTCGCGTTCATTGGCGACGCGCAGCGCTATCACCGGCCGGAAGACACCATCGCGAACCTTGCCGAAGGAACGCTCGACCACCACGGGCGAAATGCGATGGCGGCATTCCAAGCGCTCGCGGAGGCGGACCTTACCGACCTCGGAGAGGGTGGCGACCTCGTCTATTTCGATGTGTATCGGCGCGGCGTCGTGGCCTTTCCTCCGTGGGTGGCGAAGGGCTTCGCGATCCTCGGTTTCCTTGCGGCTCTGTACTTTGTGGTCCGCGTGTATCCCGCGATGCAGCCCACTCCGCCTCGCCGGAGCGTTGCCGCGGCGCTCATGTATGTGCCGGCGTTCATTGGCCTGGCTGCGCTTCTCGGCGTGCTGACCTCGCTTCCCTTCGGCGGATTTGACTTCGCGCGGCCCTGGTGGCGTGAGGATGACGAGGGGACGATCGTCGCGCTTCATGCGGCAGGCGTGCTCGGGGCTGCGGTCGCCGCGCTCGGGCTCGGGCCACGGGCGATCGGGCTTCGAGTCGGATTCGCTTTGGTGATGCACGCGGTTCTGGCGATCGCCATCGCGTTTTGGCGGCCGCCAGCGAGCTACCTCTTCGTGGTGCCTTCCGCGGTGGCCGCGCTCGCGATCGGAATCGGCCTTCTGCCCGCGATCCGCCGGAGGCTCGGCGCGTCCTCCGAATCCATCGCCGCGGTTGGGTTGGCAGCGGGGATTCCTGCGCTCTTTCTCTGGCTCCCCGTGTCCGGGCTTCTCCTCGACGGTCTCGGTGCTCCGCTTGGCGCAGTCGTGTCCCTCACATCGGCTTTGGCGTTTGGCCCGCTCCTCGCGGCGGCGGAGCGCCGCGAAGCTCTCGCCTGGGCGGTTGCCGCAGGCCTCGCCGTCGCGGTGGGCCTTGTCATCTCCTGACCGCGAAGCTCCGGCTAGCCGGGGCTAGCCGAGAGACAGGACCATCGACAGCAGTGGGGCGGCGGTGAGGATGGCCACTGCGATCGCTAGCGCCTGGCCCACCAGCACTCGGTCTCGAAAACGCATGATCGCCTCACCGCGAAGGCCGGTGGTCACGCGCACCGCGGCTTGTTCGCTCTTGGTGGCCACCGCGGGGCCCGGCCGCACGCGACCCTGGGTGGGAAGGCTTCGCGGCGCCCCCCCGTCGTCGAAGTGAATTCGGTTGCCCCGAACGATTCCTGTACGGCCCCGTCGAAGCCGCCCAAGGTGGCTTCGGGCAAGGAGCGCGAGGCCGAGCGAGCCCAGCAGAATCAGTACCCCCGTCGCTGCGGCGAGCCACTGGAGCGCGAACGACGGCGCCACCGCGGTCGCCCGGAGCCCGACGGAGAGTAGCAAGACGGTGACCACGGCAAGGCTGGCACCGATCATGGTCACCCATCGATGCCGGATCGCGCCGCGAAGAAGCGCCGCCGCGCATGCCCAGGAGGCGCCGAGGCCTGCGACGGCGAGGACCACGATGGGCCAGAGCTGTCGGCTTTCCGGGCTCGCGTAGGACAGGATCGGAGCGAGCGCGACCGAGATTCCAAATGCGGTCGCGACCGCTCCTCGGTCTCGGTCGATTCGCCGGCCGACCACGATCCAGAGTGGGCTCGACATCACGAACAACAGCGCCGCAGAAAGCGGGGCCTCGAGGGTCTCGGGAACGCTGGCCAAGAAAAAAATCAGCGCAGCGACGAGCGCGCTCCAGCCGGTGATCGCAAGGGCGCGAGGACCACGGTTCACCTTTGGAGAGACACGGATCGGCTCCAAAGGTTCCTGCGGAGTCACGCTCCAGGATACGCGCGAAATCCCCCAAGTATTCCCGCGAGGGCTTCCGTGCGGGGGCGATTCTTCAGCAAATTCCGAGGGCGATTTCTGCGCGGCGATTCTTCGAGAAGGGATGACTTCGGGCCGCGGGTACCAGTTCCTTGCCACAGGGAAGACGCCCGCTGGCTCGGGTAGGCTCTTTCATGTCCTTCGTCGATTCGACCCGCCGAGGCGCCGAATCCTCGCCGGTATCGATCATCTTCCCCATGGTCAGTGGATTCGTGGAGCCGCCGCGGCCGGCAGATCCAGGACGAAGGTCGTTCCGGCGTCGCTCGACCGGACCTCCAGTCGTCCGCCCGCGGCCCGAACGAGGTCGCGGACGGAACTGAGTCCAAGACCACGGTCAGGACCCTTGGTGCTGACGCCGGGCTCGAGGACGTGAGGAAGAAGCCGAGGATCGATGCCGGGCCCATTGTCTGCCACTACCAGGAGCCCCCGGTCGCCGGCGCGAAGGAGTTCGATGCTGATTCGGCCTGGCCCACCGTCAAACGCTTCGGCGGCGTTCTTGACCAAGTTGGACAACGCCTGGGTCAGGTCGATTTCCGAGATCGCGAGGCGCCCAGAGAACGCATCGGTTCGAAACACCACGTTCACGTGTCGCCCAGCCAGGCTCCGGAGAAGCTCTTCGAGCCGGTCGATCACGATCGCCGGATCGGAATGGCCCCGTGCGCGTCGGCCCCGGAGCTCTGCCTGAATCTTTGCGATCGCGTGGATCGCCTGCTGAGCGATTCGAAGATGTCGTCGGTTTTCGCGGCTGAGCTGGGGGTCTCGTTCGGCGTACTGAAGGCGCGGTGCGATCACCGTGAGGAAGTTGTTCGTGTCATGAATCGCAGTGGCGAGCTCCTGCTCTCGTTGCGCTTTGCTTCGGAGCTGGTCGAGCACCGTTTCGAGAAGCCCGTCCCGCTCGCGAAGCAGGACCAGCGCGGCCACGATCGGCTGAGCGAGCTCCCCGATGCGCCGAAGAAGCCGCTGGGTCGACTCTCCAAACTCTCTCGGTGTCGAAGCCGAAAAGGCGACGGTCCCCACCACATTTCCCTCGAACTGAAGTGGCAGAACCGCAGCGGCCCGTATTTGCGTCTCCCGAAAGTAGTCGACCGCGCCCTCGCTCCGCTCGTCATGTTCGATGTCCGATACCGCGGCGAGGCGGCCCTGCCGCAGCGTCCGAAGCGCTTCCGATCCTTCGGGGATTTGAAAGGATCGGTCCGTGGTGTCGAGGAGACCTTCGGGCGCAATGCATGCAACCACGTGGACTTCCCCCGTGGACGACAGGGTCGATGCCGAGATCCGAAAGTCTCGGTGGCGGACCGCCCCGGCACTCAAGGTCCGACGAAGCGCGCCTCGGAGGTTGGCTTCGCCGTGGGCTCGTTCGGAGTACTGCTGCATAGGAGGACCTCGGAACGAGTCCAAGAGCAAGTCCTGGTCCAAACGAAAACCATAGTCGCGATCACCGCTCCCAGGCCGAACCGTGGGGACTGAACCCCACGGGCGTAGGTCCCGGCCGACGCTCCCGTTTGGCTACATCGTCGGGGCAGAACCCGAGTTCATGAATCGATCGGTCACCGTCACCGAGGCAATCGTGTTGGCGCCCGCGTCGAAGGTCGCGGTTCCGTCATCCGCGACGGCGACGGTCAGCGAGCGGGTGGCACCACCGTCGTCGGTCGCAACCACCTCGACCATGCCGCCCTGCATCGGAACGGGCCGGTTTGAGTCCATCGTGGGGTGGAGGAGGCGAAAGCCATTCAGTGCGCGGTAGGCGAGCGTGAGATTGACGTTCGTTCCCACCTGCGTCGCCGTCACGTCGATCGTCGTCGGCAGCACCTCGAAGGGTTCGCTCTCGAGCGTGTACCCGCTGCCCGAAACACGGAACCGATAACGACCGAGGGGGAGGCCGGGTCGGTCCGCGATCTCCTCGAGGCCGGGCAGCCCCCACGGCGTGACCGCCTGAAATTCGACGACCCAGTAGTGGGTCCGAGGCATGCCAGCGTCGCGAATGAGCGGAAGTGGGGTGTGGGTCAGGAGCAGTTCCCCGTCGGTGACGATGCGACCGGAACCGCGCTGCACCGGAGTAAATGCGCCGCCGACCTCGCGCTCGAGGACGACCGACGGCGTGCCGGTCATCGGGTCCTCGCCGATCCATGCAAAGTAGGCGCTCTCGAGGCGCCGCACCTGCGGGTCGGGCTGCGCGTTCGTGATCGGCTCGCTGCCTCGGCGGTACACGCGTTCCGGAATCATCGTGGGAATGGTGCCCGCCAGCGGCGCGGGGTCGGCCGCGGGGATCGCGTCGATCAGTTCCGGAGGCACATAACGATCGCTCCCCGCCGCTTCGCCGTCCTCGCGCGTGTCCGACCACCCGAGGGTCATGAGATCGAGGGCCTGCTCAAAGATCCGCTGTCCCTCGAGAGGCCCCCACACATTGATGGTCGGCTCGAAGCCGCCGGCAAGCCAGTCCTCGGGCGTCATGACGTAACCGACATGGCCTTGCGAGAAGCCGAGGATCACGGTGTTTTCGGGCGGCGCCGGAGACGCGGCGCGAAGTGCATCGGCGAGGAGGGTGACCGGCTCTCCGGGAATCGTAACGAAGAGGAAGTCGCCGATCCGGAGCGCAGATACGGTGGTTCGCGTGGTTCCGCAGGGCGGCATGTCCTCGAAAGGAAGATCGATGGCGATGCCAAGCCCCACCGCCGCCGCGTCCACGGCCACGCACGACCGGTAGGGCGCGAGCGACCCGGCCCCGGGGAGCGCACCGAGGGGAAAGATCGCGGGCATCGGCTCGCCGCAAAGGGCCGCGCCAACCGGCGCGTTGAACTCGTCGATCGGCGACAGGATCCCACCCCCGGGTCCGAAGATCTCCCCGTCGGGCTGCCGCTCGCCATCCCACGGCGCGTAGCGAAGGTCGCCGTTGCGCACCGTGAAGTTCTCCCAGTTCGGCCCGAGCTCGATCGACCGCGTGAGCATTTCGATCCGGGTCTCCGCCGCCATGTTGGTGCCCGCCTGTTCCCACGCGCTCCGAAGCGGTCCGAGCGCGATGCGACCGATCATCTCCGAGCGCACGAACCGGTAGCAGGGTTCGGTTTCGCTCGAGCAGTCGAGGTCGCCGGTCCCCGCGGGGGAGACATCTCCCGCTGCGCCCTGGAGGTGCATCACCATCACCGGCTCATCGAAGCTCTCCTCGATGGCCCGCTCGATCGCCCCGGTGCTGTCGGTGGACGCGAGGAGGTTGTCGGCGTCGAGGACGGTTCCGTGGATTCCGAACACCGGAAGGATCGCGAGCGGTGAACCGTCGGTGCGGTCGACGCGAATCAGGAACAGATCCTGGTCCTTTTTCGGGCCGCCAGCGAGCGCGTCGTTCTCGGAGCGACGATCCCGGGTCACCTGGTCGGCGGTGTCGAAGTTCGGATCGTGGTGAACGCCGATCTGGGCCGGCGTCATCGATCCGAGCGCGGCCCGGCTCAGCTCCTCGAGGTCGTTGAGAAGCGGTTCGAACACCGACGCGCGCCGCACGCCAACGCCGATCTGAAGTACCGAGTTCGACGTGAAGTGACCCCAGCCGGAATGGGAGTGGCTTGTGGAAAGGAGCACCTTGCCGCTGAACTCGGGGCCGAGACGCCGCGCCAGCTCGTAGGTGAGGTCATCGCTTGCGAACGCGATGTCCGCCTTGAGGATCACCACCCGTTCGGGGCCAGAGCCGAGGGCGAGGGCCCGCGCTCGAGGGTACGTCTCGATGCCTACAGAAGGTGCAAACGCGCCGGCGATCTCTACGAAGCGGCCGTCGACCGGGGGTACCGAGCCTAGAAAGTCGGCCCGCGCGGTGTACGCGCCGAGGGTCGAGCCGACGGGAATCCGAAGCGCCATCTCCGCCGTTCCCGCGGTCAGCGGCTGGGTCTCGACCGTGCCCCCGGCGAGGGCGGTGGCGGGGGGGCTTTCGTAGGCGCAATGATCGGTCGAGGCCGGCACGATCGGCGGGTCCGCGTCCGGAGCGGCATCGGCATCGGCGCTTGCGTCCATGGACGCATCGACCATGGCGTCCGGTTCGATCGTGGCGTCGCTTGGACCGCTGTCGTCGCCGGAGCAGGCGATGAGCAGAAAGACGGATGCGATGGCTGCGCACGTTCCAAAGTTCGACCGCATGGAAGCTAGCCTACATGCTGGCCCTCGCGCGGCAGTTAGCCCTCCATGACCAAACGCACGGCCGGGTCCAGTCGATACCCCGTTTCGGTGGTCACGAGAACGTCCCGGAGCCCGAGCTTGCGCAGGGTACTGACTGCTACGCGAACTCGGTGAGCACCTGCGGTGGAGAGAATCTTCTCGCCGGGCCATCCCGCGGTCAGGAGGCTTTCCCACGGATGCGATGCCGACGGGTCGCGGAGTTTCTCTTCTACGAGAAAAGCAAAGACCCGCTGCAGGGAGGGACGGCGGTCGAGGGGTACCCGCTCGTCTGAGCCCGGGGGACAGAACGTGGCGCGGTCCGGGCTCACCCGAAGCGCATGACGCGAGGGTGTGGCGGCCTGGATGGGCTGGGCGCCGAAGAGCTGAACCGCGAGCCGAGCCTCCGCAAGCTTCATCGCCGAGAGCGCAGCGGCCGCCGCTTCGTCGCCCGCGAATCGAAACAGCGCCTGGGCGAGGGGATCCGGCGACGAGGCCGGTGAGGACGACGGGCGACCTGCCCGAAGATCGAGGAGCGCCGCGTAGGCCGATGCGCGCGCGTAGAGTGGATCCTTGGCCGAAAGGAGAGCGGTGACGGTGGTGAGGTTCGCATACGCGTCCCCCACTTCGCCCTGGCCGGTGCGAAGAAGCGCCAGCCACAGCCGAGCTTCGCACTCCGGGCGTCGGAAGCCGCTCGCGGCGAGCGTACGGACGGCAAGCCTCAGCGCTCGCTCGCCGATCGCATATTCGCCATCGACGGTGGCGCCGAAGCCCGCGAGGGCCTGGGCCTCGGCCGCGCCGATCGGGTCGTCGAGCTGGGTCGCGAGGGTTCGGGCCTCTTCCGCCCGTTGGCGGCCAGGTTCGGTTGCTCCGGCATCGATCTGAGCTCCAGCAAGCACCCGAAGGTCTGCGGCGAGCGACAGCTCGCTTTCGAGCTCCCGATGAAGCGCCACCGCGCGCTCGGTCAGCGTGGTGGCGAGGCCCGGATCGCCGGAGAGACTGGCGGCGATAGCCTCGAGGCGCCAGCCGTCGGCCAGCTTCGATCGGTCTCCGAGCGACCGATAAAGCGCCGCGGCCCGTTCGAGGTGAGGTCGGGCCCGAGGGCTGTCGCGCTGCGCGAGTACAAGCTCCGAGAGAAGAAGCTCGACCTGGGCTTCGAAGGACGGGTCTTCGGTCTTCCGAGCGAGGTCGAGCGCCGCCGCGAGGTCCCTTCCCCCGGCGACGGTGTTCCCCTGGTGAAAGCGAATCCGACCGCGGACGGCGAGCGCCTTGCCAATCAGCCGGGGATCTGCGCCGGAGTTCTTGGTCGCTTCGAGGGCGGGCTCAACGAGCTTTTGAAAGACCGCGAGCGGGCCCCGGTCGAGGAGCGCCGGCCCCAGGGCGACGCGCACGCCGAGCGCCGGCTCGGCGACTTCGGCGGTGACCGGTCCACGGGCGAGGCTCCGCTTGATGATCGCGAGAAGGTTTCGCCGCTCGCGCCGCACGAACTGGAGCCGTTTGTTCTGGTCTTCGAGCTCGCCGAGGCGTGCGTAGTAATACGCGGCGTGTCGTGCTTCGACGGCGAGCCGCTCCCCGCCTTGGAGCTTGGGCCCGGTTTCCCGAAGAAAGCCGGGAACCGCGAGGCGAAGTTCGGAACCGTCGGCACTTGCGTTCAAGAGCGACTTGCTGCGGAGCGATTCGAGAAGCGCCAGAGTCGATGGGCGAGCTTCGGTCGAGGCTTCAGGGACGGTCGGCGAAGAGCCGGCGTCGATGATTTCTTCGGCTGCGGTGACCAGAAATCCGCCCGAGAAGACCGAGCACTGACGGAGCGTAGCCCGCTCCGATTCGCTCAACGCTTGGATCGACCAGTGAGCGGCCACCGCGAGGCTTTGGTGGCGAGGATCCGATCCCTCCTGGCGAAGAATCCCCTGCGACTTTTGGATTCGATGGTGGATCGCCTTCGGGCTCATCACCTTCATTCGCGCGGCGCCGAGGAGGAGGGCGAGCGGATTGCCCTCGAGGTCCCGGGACAGCGCTTCGATGAACTCCCAGTCGGTGGCCGAGGGAACAAATCCCGGCCGCGCCTCCGCAGCGGCTTCGGCGAACAGGGTGGCGGCGTCCGAAGGTCCTCGGCCCGCGTCGAGGGAGAGTGGAGCGACCTCGATGATCGCATCGGCCACGGACTCGCCAATGCGAGGCTCGAGCACCTGTCGGTCCCGCGTCGTGATGCAGATGCGGAGATCGGGGGCGTCGAGGAGGAACCCTTCGATGAGCGGTCCGAGGGCGCTGCCCAACCGGTCGACCCCGTCGAGAAAGAGCAGGAGATTTCCACGTGCGCGAAGGGCTCGGCCCAGCGCCGCTCGGCTCGGGTCGGCGCTGAAGAATTTGAGCGCGGTGCCCACCTCGTCGAGCATTGCGTCCGGGCTGTGTACCGGATGGAGATCCACCAGCACCGTGTCCTCAGTTCGGGACTCGAGTTCAAAGACAGACCCCGCGAGCGCGGATTTGCCGACCCCGGGGCCTCCCCAGAGGGCCACGACCCGGTCGCCGCTCGCGAATCGGGAACGCAGGTCATCGAGCTCGCTCGCGCGCCCGACGAGTCGGCGGGGCAGAGACCGCTCGGACATCGGCGGGCTATCGAGCCCCCGACTGGTCCTGACCCTCCGGCTGGTCCATCCCCGCCTGTTCGAGGGTGCGCATGAATGCCCGCTCCAGGGTCTGGACAAGGGGGCTGATGTGGCGGATCTGTTCGTTCGCTTCGACGGCCACCCGAAGGATGTGGTTCGCCCCTTCGCCTTTGGGAACGCGGACTTCCAACGTGGCCCCGTCGAGCGTCACCACGCACTTCTGCAGTTCGAGGGCCTTCTTGAGACCTTTGGGGCTTCCTTTGACCCGAACCTCGAACGTGTCTTTCTCCGGCGCCACCAGGGGGCTGAGGGGGCCGGCGTAAAGGATCTCGCCTCCGGCGATCACCAACACCTGGTCGCAGGTTTTCTCCACGTCCGGAAGGATGTGGGTGGAAAGGATGACGCTCGCCCCGGTGCGGCGAGGGATGTCGAGGATCAGCGCGAGCATCTCGTCGCGGCCACGCGGATCGAGACCGCTCGTGGGCTCGTCGAGGAGAAGCAGTTTTGGATCGCCGGCGAGCGCCTGCGCGAGTCGGGCGCGTTGTTTCATGCCGGTCGAAAACGAGCCGAGGCGACGATAGCGAGCCTCGCCCAGGCCAACGTAGTGGAGGACCTGGTGTGCCCGGCCGGTCGCTTCGCTTCGGGGAAGGCCGCAAAGCTCGGCGGCAAACGTCGTGAACTCGAGGGCGGTCAGCTCGGGCATGACCGAGTCCCCCTCGGGCATGTACCCGATGTGGGAGCGAACCTGAAACGGCTCGCGGCGGACGTCACGACCAAACACTTTGACGCTGCCGTGTTCGAAGGGAATGAGCCCGATCAGGGTTTTGAGAAGGGTGCTCTTGCCCGCGCCGTTGGGACCGAGAAGTCCGATCCGGCCGGGCTGAAGTTCCAGGGTGAGGTCTTTGAGGGCTCGGAGTTCGCCGTAGCGTTTTTCCACATTCTCGAGCTCGATCAGGGACGGCTCGGACGCACTTGTCCGTGCCTTCTTTCGGCGCTTCTTCGGTCGGTCCGCCGCAGTTTTCGTTTTCGACGTCGTACTATCGGCGCCCTCGTCGGCGGTGTCCTCGTCGGCGGTGTCCTCGTCGGCGGTGTCCTCGTCGGCGGTGTCCTCGTCGGCGGTGTCCTCGTCGGCGGTGTCCTCGTCGGCGGCGTCGTGCTTCGCGTGGCTCTCTTCGGCGGGTTCAGGGGTCTCGGAGCCCCCGTCCGAAGCGCTGGCTTCCACCCCCTCGTCCCGCGAACCTGTCTCTCGGGGCTTCTCCTGGTCCTCGACGGAACGCGTGTCCGATTGCGCCACGGACGGGAAGCTAACCCTGAACGGCCAAGCGGTAAAGTGGACTCCGGGGGGCTCCACCGTCCTTTATCCGCCATTTACGGCGCAAAGGACCAGCGTCCGTGTTTGCTGACGAGATGCCAAACCGTCGCCGACGGAGCAGGTTCCGCGAGGGTTCCGAGGATCTTGTGTTGTGGCGGGAGTCGGAGTTCGACCGTCGGACCGCGATACCGGACGGAGATGGCGGGTCCGGCTTCAAATCCGATCGAACGGCCATCGTCCCCCGGGCCGCGGACCCGAAGATGACGACCCGCGTGCAACCGGGCTCGAATCTGCTCCCGGAGTTGCCGTCCAGCATTGCCACGCGGGAGACAGATCCAAAGATGTTCCCCGTTGCTCACCCAGTCGACGCCTTCAAAGGTGAGCTCGCTCGGCGCATCCTGGATCCCTGAGGATTCTTCGCCCTCGAAGAACGGCGCGACGACCGGTTTCGCACCGCGGTCGATCCGGGTGATCAGCTGCGGTTCGATCTCCATCAGGGCGGCAAGAAACCCCTCCGACGAAAACAACTCGACGCCCGCAAGCTCCGCTTCGCTGAGCCCCACAATCCGACGCACCAGCAGGTGCGGGTCGTCCCAGCTCGGACACAGCTGCGGGTCGACCGCGAAAAGGACGGTGCGAATATCGGAGTCTGGTGCGTTCGCACGTTCTTCCGGCGTCGCGAAGCACCGAGGAAGCGGCGCGCCGAACCGAAGGTGGGTGCCTGGCTCGGGTTCGCGGCCGAAGCAGGCGAGCTCCGTGGATAAGCCCCGAAGAAAGCGCGCCGGCCAGTCGGTCGGGGCGCCCGGGACAAGGATCGACAGCTCGGACCGCGGTCCCTCGTCAGCTTCACGAACCGCCCGGCTCAGTCCATAGGTGACATAGAGGGTTCCCGTCGGTTGGGGCACGTAGGCAACACTCACGCGCGTGCCAAATGGCTCGTAGCCAGGCCGGAGAAGCTGCACCGGGGGATCGCCCGAGACGGCTTCGAGTGCGGCATCGAGCGCCCGGGCGGCGTGCCCGGTTCGAGGGCGAGGACGAATCCCGGATGCCCGGGCCCCCTCTGGCTTGGTGGGAGGGGGCGCGATCTGGGTTCGTTCCAACGTCGGATGCACCCTCTACTCTGCCGTGAGCGGGCGCGTCCGCCCACTCGCGCCCCTGGGCCGCTATCCATTGAAGATCGTTGCGCCCTCGGAGAAATCGCCGCCGTCGCTCGCGCAGGCGAATTCCGATCTCAGTCCGGCGGCGTCGATTCGCGGGTAGGGGGCTTATAGATGTAGCCCTGGTGCTGAAATACGCAGATTCGGTCCCGGCCGTCGGCCTTGGCCTGGTAGAGCGCCTTGTCCGCCGCCTTGAGCAGGTCGTCTTTGCTTCGAATGTCCCGGCTGGGGTAGAGGGCCACCCCGAGGGAAATCGTCACCGGATGCGCTTCCCCATCCACGACGATCGGCGTCGCGCCTACCGCTCGCCACACCCGATCTGCCACGGTGAGCGCGCCGGCGAAGTGGGTGCTCGGCAGGACGAGCAAGAACTCCTCCCCGCCGTAGCGGGCGACGACATCGATCTCTCGGACCGCTCCGCGAAGGCGGCGTGAGATCTCCTTGAGCACCCGGTCACCGACATCGTGGCCGTGTTCATCGTTGACCGCCTTGAAGTGATCGACGTCCGCCATCGCGCAGGCGAGCGGATCGCGATACCGCTCCGAGCGCTTGAACTCCTCGCCCAGCCGCGTGTGGAGATAACGATAGTTGTAGAGCCCAGTAAGGTCGTCTTTGACCGCGAGGGTCTCGAGCTGTTTGCGCGCCCGCTGGACCTCGTCGTGCTTTTCTTTGATCCGCAGCATTCCGTCGATGCGGGCGAGGAGCTCCCGGTCGTCGAAGGGTTTGCAGATGTAGTCGTCTGCGCCGATCCGGAGGCCTTCGATCCGACTGTCCGTGTCGGAGCGGGAGGTGAGCATGACGACTGGGAGAAATTCTTCCTGCGTCACCGACTTGATAAGGCGGCAACAATCAAGGCCGCTCAGTCCGGGCATGATGATGTCGAGGATCACGAGGTCGACATCCCCGGCCCGAACCCGGTCGATGGCGCCTTGCCCCGAATCGAACGCCTCGACGACGAACCCATGGCGACGGAGCCGAGCGGTGAGCTCCTCGCGGGTGTGCCGCTCGTCTTCCGCTACCACAATGCGGGAGGGCTTCCGGGCGCGATCGCTCGCCACCATGGGGATAGCGTATCACGCGAAGGAGCTTGCACTTGCGAGGCAGCTGACGATCCTTCCGCGGTGGGCCTTTTCGAGCGAGTGACGCGCTTCATCGACGATGTGCTCCTCCTTCCGGACGACGTGCGTCGAACCCTCGACCAGGCGGAGGATGCACTCGAGGCGGGGGCCCACGACGAAGCGGAGCTGCTCTTTGAAAGAGTGCTTCTCGATCGGCCGACCCTCGCCCGAGCCCTCGTCGGCCTCGGGCAGGCGCGGGATGGAAAGGGAGACATTGCGGAGGCGCGAGCCGCGGTTCGAAAAGCCCGCGAACTCGAGCCGGACGATCCCGAAGTGGCCCTCTTCGATGCTCGATTGAGTCAGGACCTCGGCGATTTCGAGGGCGCGGCCCGAGCCGCCCGAGAAGCAGCGGCCCGCTGGGCGTCGCCCCCGGGGCCAGACTTCGTGCGCGCTTGCGAGGCCCACGCCCTCGCCGAGCGGTCGCGAAACCGACCCGACCGCGCGGCCCGAGAGCTTCGAAAGGCGCTCGCGGTCGAGCCCTCGCGGCTCGATCTGCACGCCGAGCTCGTCGAGGTCCTGGTTGCGGCCGCATCGCCGGCGGCCGCGCTCACCGTGGCCCGTTCCCTCGACGTCGACGAAGTGCCCGAAGAGCTCGCCCTCCGCATCGGCCTCGCGCTCCACGCATCGCCCCAGTCGGATTCGCGGGAGGTGGCTCCCTGGCTTCGTCGCGGAAGGGTGGCGGGGCAAGGCGAAGCGCTCCATCTGCTGGCCGAGTACGCTCTCGAGGAAGGCGATCTCGCCGAAGCGGAGCGGCTGGCGCGGAGCGCGATCGCGGCCGGCGGCGGCTCGACCGCGCTCCGGGCGCTCGGTCGCGTCGCGCTTCGGCAGGGAAACCCCAAAGAGGCGGCCGAGGCGTTTCTTGCCGCAGCCCGCAATCCGACCCGAGAAGGCTTTGAGGCAGCGCTTCGGGTGGCCCCCCTCCACGATGTTCCATTCCTGTCGTCCCTGGTGGCCGAGCTTGAGCCGGCGGGCCCCGCGCCGGCCATCGCGGCGGTGGAGGCCTGGATCGCCGAGGCCTCCGGACACGATGCGGCGCTCGCGCTGCCCGTCGAATCGGCGGAGCCGCGCGCCCAGCTTGCCCGGGCGGCGGCGCTCCTTCGGACCGGCGACCCGGCGGCGGCGCTCCTGGCGCTCGATGCGCATCAGAGCCTTGCCGCCTCGGTGCCGTTCGCGGAGGTCGACGCTCCGGTGGCGACCGACCTTCGGCGCCGTGCGTACCGGGCGCTTTGGAGCAGCGACGGCGACGTCGATTTGGCCGCGGCGATCGATGCGGTCCGAACCTTCGCTGAAGATCACGATCTTACCGAACTGGAGCTTTCGACCCAGCGTCTTCGAGAGGAACTCGACCGGCCGCTCCTCCTCGCGATCATGGGCGAGTTCAACGCCGGCAAGAGCACCTTCATCAACGCTTTCGTGGGGGCGGACGTCGCTCCGACGGGCATCGTGCCCACGACGGCGACCCTCAATGTCCTCCGCGGAGGTGCAGAGCGGCGCGTCCGGGTGGTCTATCGAAACGGAAGCACCGCCGAGGGCGACTACGACGACCTGAAGCGGCTGCTTCGCGAAGCCGAGGAAGGCGCCGGGGTCGACCGGGTGGAGATCGTGCTCCCCTCGGAGACTCTCGAGCGGGTGTGGATCCTGGATACGCCGGGCATGAACGCGATCGATCGGTCCCACACCGAACTCGCCCAGGAGGCGCTCCGCCGAGCCGATGCGGTGATCTGGATCTTTGACGCGGGTCAGGCGGGAAAGGCCACCGAAGGCGCCGCCCTTCGGGAGATGCACGGTCGACGGCGGCCGGTGATCCCCGTGGTCAACAAGGTCGATCGGCTCAAGCCCGGGCAGCGCGAAGAGATCGTCCGCGCCCTCGACCGCGAGCTTCGCGGATTGCCGCCGGTGTCGATGATCAGCGCTCGGCAAGCGCTTCGTGGCCGTACCCGGAGCGAGTCCGAAGCGGCGGAGCAGGCGGCGCTCGAAGAGAGCGGATTTGCCGCGTTCCTCGTGCGGTTGGAGACCGATGTGTTCGCCCGCTCTCGAAGCCTCAAACGTCTTGCGTGCGCCGGCCGGCTTTTGCGGCTGGTCGAGGTCGCGCTTCGCACCGAGGAGGCGAGCGCCGCGGCGCGGGAAAAGAGCCGAAGCGATCTTGCCGCGTCGCGGACTGCGCTCGAGCACGCGGCGCCAGCGCTCGAGCGTGCCCTCGACGAAGCCGCGGTGCGTCTCGATGCCGACCTCGATCAGGCCTACCAGGAGGCGGCGGCGGAAGTGTTGGCCTTCGCGCGCCCGAGACGAAACCGGTTTGCGCGAAACGGGGCGGATCGCGAAGACCGAGCGTTTCTCTTCGATGTTCTCGAGCGACGCCTTGGCATCGCTGCCGATCACTTCGAGGCGCGTCTTGTCTCGCAGGTGCGGGCCGCGCTCGTGGGCCCCACCAGAGCGATCGGCCTTTCGCCCGCGCTTCTCGACGGTCAGGTTCGATCCGCCATTGCACGCCCGCTCGCGGTGTTCGTAGGACTGCAGCGCGGCATTCTCCGCGGCGGAGGTCTTCACCGATTCTTCGAAAAGGCGCTCCCGCAGCTCGAGCTCAGCGAAGAGAACATCGCCCTCGAGCTCCAAAAGACCCGCTGTGAAGTGCGCACCGACCTTCGGCAGCCGCTCTCGGAGAGCCTCGGCGAACTCCTATCGACGCTCGAATCGGCGCGGCAGGTGGCGGGCGTTCAGGCGGCTCGGGCCCGAGAGAAGCTTCGGCGGGGAACCTATGCGCCGCTCGAGGGGCTCGCCGAAGCGCTGACCGATCTCCGGGAGCAGCTCTGGGCAGGGGCTGCCGGCGAGGCGGAATCATAGCCGGAAAAATAAAGAAGACACGGAAAAAACGACAAGGCGCGCGGTTTGCATAGATTCCCGCTCGCGGAAGCTCGAGTCGGGTTATGCTGTACCTGAGCGTCCCGTCGGGGAGCCGAAGGAAAGAGAAGCAATGGAGATCAAACAGCAGCTTCGCCTGACTCAGCAGCTGGTCATGACGCCTCAGCTGCAGCAGGCGATCAAGCTCCTCCAGATGTCTCGGATGGAGCTAGTCGACCTCGTACGCGAAGAAATGCTCGAAAACCCGATGCTCGAGGACGTCCAGGACCCGGGGGAGATCAAGCCCGAGGTCGCCGAGGTGGGTGCGGCGGAGGTGAGCGAAGCGAACGGCGCCCAAAAGACCGCGGAAGCTCCGAGCACCGACCAGGCTGCGCCCGACAAAAAGGCGGAGGAGATCGACTGGGAGCGCTATCTCGAAAACCACTCCCTTCAGGCGCCGATGCCTTCGTTTCGCGGGGCCGCCGACAACGACGAGCTTCCCGGCATCGAGGCGACGTACTCGCGATCCGAAGACCTGACCGAGCATCTCATTTGGCAGCTCCGGATGAGCGACTTCATCGACGAGGAGCGCCGCTTTGCCGCGTTGGTGATCGGAAATCTCAACGACGATGGCTACCTCAAGATGGAGGAGGTGCCGGAAGAAGAGATCGTGCCGAAGCTCGCCGGCGAGGCAGAGCTCGATCCGGAGGACGCGGAGGAGGTGCTCCGGTTGTTTCAGCACTTCGATCCGGTCGGGGTCGGCGCGCGAAACCTGAGCGAGTGCCTCGTGGTGCAGGCCGAGCACGTCGGGATGGACAAGCTGGTCCTCGACATTCTCCACAACCACATTCGCAACCTCGAGAAGCGGAACTATCAGGCGATCTCGCGGGACCTCGATGTGCCCGTGGAAGAGGTCTACGACTGTGCCCAGGTCATCGCCGAGCTCGAGCCGCGCCCGGGACGAAACTTCGCTTCGGAAGAGCCGCGTTACATCACGCCCGATGTGTACGTGCACCGGGTGGGGGACAAGTACTTCGTCGTCGCCAACGATGACGGGATGCCGAAGCTCAAGATCAGTGGGTTCTACCGCTCCGCGATGGCCGACAATCCAAAGGCGAAAGAGTACATCCAGAACAAGCTCCGGAGCGCCCAATGGCTCATTCGAAGCATCGATCAGCGGCGCAAAACGATCGTCAAGGTCACCGAGTGCATCGTCGACAAGCAGCGCGATTTCTTTGACAAGGGCATCGAGTTCCTCAAGCCGATGATCCTCCGAGACGTGGCGGAAGCGGTGGGCATGCATGAGAGCACGATCTCTCGCGTCACGAGCAACAAGTATGTTCACACCCCGCGAGGTCTGTTCGAGCTCAAGTACTTCTTCAACTCGGCGATCCGGCGCGAGAACCAGGAGGACATCGCCTCCGAGTCGGTGAAGCAGGCGATCAAGAAGATCATCGGCGAAGAAGACACGCGGAATCCGTACAGCGATCAGAAGATCGTGGAGGTCTTGAAAGCGCAGGACATCAAAATCGCACGTCGCACCGTCGCGAAGTATCGGGAGATGCTGGGCATCCTCAGCTCCTCGAAGCGGAAGAAGTATTTCTGAGTCAGCATCTTAACTTGGGGGCATCGAGTAGATCCGCAGACCGCCGGGAGGCGCCTGCATGGGAGGGTAGTTAATGAGAATCGCGTTCACGTTCAGGAATCTGGAGTCTTCCGACATGCTGAAGACCTACGCCAATGAGAAGATCCAGAAACTGCAGAAGTATTTACGTGCACCGCTTGACGCCGAGGTCACCATTTCGTTGGAGCGACATCTTCACCGGGTCGAGGTGCGGCTGAACGCCGATGGCCATCGCTATCAGGGGCACGAAGAGTCGGAAGACATGTACGCCTCGATCGACCTCGTCATGGACAAGATCGACCGCCAGGTGCGAGAAGAAATCGCGAAGCACAAAACGCGCAAACGCTCGTCGCCGAAAATGGCGGGAATCGTGGCCCAAGAAGAAGAGGCGATGCGGGCCGCCGCCGAAAAAGATCTCTGAAGCGCGCCGACGTTCGCGTTTGGCGACCGCGACCTTCGGTGGGTCCGGCAACTCCAAGCTAGCCCGCATCGGTCACCAGTCGGCGTGTCTCGCGCCCGAAAGCGCCACCTTCCCCGGGCCTTCTCCACGGCCTTCTCCCTCCATCCGTCCTCGCGGTACGTCGAGTACCGCTGCGGCGTCTTCCAGTCCGAGGTCCGCGGGAATCCAGCACTTTCGAACGCGATCCATCCCCTCTGGTGACCGATGCGGGCTAGACCTTGCAGTTGGTCGCTGGGTCAGTTATGCGGCGTACCGTGCGCCTTCGAGACCTCATGGCAGTCGAACGAATGAGCCTCGACTTTGCTGCCGATACCAAGCGGGAGGCGCTTGAACAGCTGGCCGACCTGTTTACCGATCTCGATCGCGAGGCGGTGATCGCTGCGCTGGAAGCGCGAGAGGCGCTCGCAAGTACCGGCGTGGGTAGCGGGGTGGCCATCCCCCACGGGCGAGTTCCCGGCGTCGACCGGGTCCGTGCGGCGGTGGCGATCTGCGGCGCAGGAGTCGATTTTGAAGCGATCGACGGCGAGCCGGTGCGCATCTTCGTTGCCCTCCTAGCCCCGGAAGGTGGCGCCGGCGAGCATCTCCGCGCCCTCGCGCGTTTTTCTCGGGTGCTCCGCAACGAGGCCACCCGTTCGGCCATCCTTGCCGCCCAAGATGCGGCGCAGGTGTTCGAGATCTTCGATCGAAGCGACCGCTGAGCCATCGGTCTTTTGTATCCTCTGAGCTTGCCCGTAAAAGGAGCTGCGATGGGGAGCAAGAAAGACAAGGCGAAGCGAAAGGTCGAAGACGGTGAAGACACCGGCCCGAAGAAGCTGCGGAAGCGGGAGTACGAAGCGCAGCTTGAACGGTTGCAAGTGGAGCTCGTCCGCATGCAGCGCTGGATTCAGTCTCAGGGCCTGAAGATCCTCGTGCTCTTTGAAGGACGCGACGCGGCCGGCAAAGGGGGGGCGATCAAGCGCATCACGCAGAGCCTGAACCCTCGCATCTGCAAAGTGGTGGCGCTTCCGAAGCCCACCGATCGGGAGCGAACGCAGTGGTATTTCCAGCGCTACGTGGCGCACCTTCCGGCGGCAGGGGAAATGGTGATCTTCGATCGCAGTTGGTACAACCGGGCGGGGGTCGAGCGGGTGATGGGCTTCTGCAGCGAGGCCGAGTACCAGGAGTTCATGCGGACCTGCCCCGAGTTCGAGCGGATGCTGGTCCGTGCGGGAATCCAGGTGATCAAGTATTGGTTTTCCGTATCCGATGAGGAACAGGAGCGCCGTTTTCGCCAGCGGATCGAAGACCCGATTCGACGCTGGAAGATCAGCGATATGGACCTCGAGTCGAGAAAGCACTGGGTCGACTATTCGCGTGCGAAAGACGAGATGTTCCGGAACACCGACATCGCGCAGGCCCGCTGGTACGTGGTGAACGGCGACGACAAAAAGCGCGCTCGGCTCAACGTGATCGCGCACCTCTTGAGCAAGGTCCCCTACGACGCGGTCCCGGAACCCAAGCTAAAGCTCCCGAAGCGGCAAGAGGACAACGGTTACCGGCGGCCCCCGCTCGAAGAGCAGACCTTTGTTCCGGAAGTGTTTTAGCTGACCGGACGGACACTCCGAACCCCGTCCGGTCCTGATAGTTCAGCTTAGCTGTCCTCTGGCGTGCGGAGGAACTCCAGGATCGGTTGAAGCTCGCGGCGGGGGATCGCGCCGTGAGGGAATCGAGATTCGTAGATCACGATCCGATGATCGCGGAGCGATGCGATCGGATCGGTGGGATCGACCGAGAGTGGATTGTTGCCGAGAAGGTCGCGCGCATGTCTCTCCAGCCGACGATGCTCGCGATAGGTGGTGCGACGTCCAGTGTAGCTCGTGAGGAGGCGGCGCCCGTCGTTCCCCGCCACCCATTCGGCGAAGCGACCACCTCCGGCGTAGAGCGCGTCGAAGAGCACGACCGTATCCAGCCCTTCAAGCCGCCCCAAAAGGGTGAGAGCGGTTTCGTAGCCCGCGCTGTGGGCGAACACGGTGATCTGCCCGGGGCGGGGCGTTTGTCCCGCGGCTTCGCCGAGCGCCTCCATCAACGCGCCGAACCATTCGGTGGCGAATCCAGGCTCGCGAAACCTGCCCGGGTCGCCGCTTCGTTCGCGCCAGCTGAGTTGAACCACGGCAAATACGGATGGGTGGCCCGACGCGCGATGGCGTTCGGCAAGGCCCCAGCCCGGCTGAGGCGGTTCGCCGTCTCGGCAGCCCGCTTCGGCGTGAAAGAGCACCCGCGCGCAGCCTCCCCAGCCGTGGAGAAATACGGTGAGGGGGACATCTGCCGCGTCGATGCCTTCGGGCACGGACACCACCACATCGGGCGCTCCCGCCGGAGTAGGATGAGACGAGAGCGCGAGCTCCAGTTCGTAGACCCCCGATCGAAGGATCGGCGGAGGCGCTTGCCGCGAAGCCTCCGGCTCCGTAGGAGCCTCTTGGGTTGGGAGCTCCGGCGACGCCGGGGGACTTTGCTCGGGCTCCGCGGTCGGTTCGCTCGGTTCCGGACTCGTCGGCGCATCCGAGGTCGATGCGCACCCCGCCAAGACACACACCCACGCGAACCCCGAGCGGCGTCGAGAGGAGCGGGCGGCGACCCTTGGTCGGGTGCCCCTCGCTTGCGACGCGTCCTTCGGGCCGGGGAAGAGACCGTTCGCTGGGGCGCGCATGACCGGAGAGTACGATCTTTATCCCCCGCCGAGCGACCGGTGCTGGGCGCCTTCGCGGAGCCCAGGTATCCTCCGCGAAGATGCCCTCCAGCGACCCCAGCCGACTTCCGCCGGCGGTGGTTTCGGTCCGCGATGTCCTCCTTCGCGGCGAGCTCCCGACGATCGCCCGGTTGGTGACGGGACACGATGGACTCGACCGGGTCATCGATCATCCTCGAATCCAAAAGTCGGGGTTGGTGCTCGTGGGTCACAGCAAGGGCATCGTGCCGACCCGGGTGCAGATTCTCGGTGGCACCGAGGTCAGCTATCTCGAAGGACTCTCGCCCGAAGAACGAAATCATCGGGTGGAAGGACTGTTTGCCCTCGGGCTGTCCTGTGTGGTGGTGACCCGCGGAGTCGAGCCCCTCGCCGAGCTCAAAGCCCACGGCACGTCCACAGACACGCCGCTGATCGCGTCAGACAAGCGGTCGAGTGCGACGATCGCGGCGATTCATCGCGTGCTCGACGACGCACTGGCCCCCTCCACCACGGCGCACGGGGTGCTCGTCGACGTACACGGGGTGGGTGTCCTGCTGCTTGGGCCGAGCGGCATCGGCAAGAGCGAGTGCGCGCTCGAGCTCGTGGAGCGAGGCCACCGGTTGATCGCCGACGATCAGGTGATCCTGACCCGGCGACCCTCCGGCGATGTCGAGGGTCGGCCACCGCCGCTCCTTCGGAATCACCTCGAGGTCCGAGGCCTCGGAATTGTGGACGTGCAGAAGCTCTTCGGCGCGACCGCGGTCCGAGCGCAGGCGTCGGTCGACCTGGTGGTGGAGCTCACGCCCTATGCCGTGGGGGAGGCCTACGACCGGCTCGGCTTCGACGAACGTTCGATCGAACTCCTCGGCCAGTCGGTGCCGAAGGTCGAGCTTCCCGTCAGCCCCGGACGAGACATGGGCGTGATTCTCGAAGTGGCCGCACGGCATCAGCTTCTCAAGCTCGCCGGTCAGCATCCGAGTGCGACGATCCAGGAACGTTTGTCGGCGCAGCTAGACGGCGGAGGTGATCCATGACGGCGGATGGACCGCGGGTGATTGTGGTGACCGGGATGAGCGGCGCGGGCCGTTCCACCGCCGTGCACGTGCTCGAGGATCTCGGCTTCTTTTGCGTCGACAATCTGCCCCCATCGCTTGCGCCGGGGCTCATCGATCTGCTCGAGGGGCCGGAGCAGCCAGCGAAGATCGCGATGGGCGTTGACGTGCGCACGGGGCGGTTTCTCGAAGGTGCGGCCGACGCGATGATGCAACTCCGCGAACGCGGCTTCGAAGTGGAAATCCTGTTTCTCGACGCCCAGGATGCGGTGCTCGTCCGGCGCTACAGCGAAACTCGCCGTCCCCACCCGCTCGCGCCGGGCGGCGACGTTCTCCAGGCGATTCAGGGGGAGCGGGCGCGCCTTTCCTCGCTCCGGGCAGATGCGAGTCATGTGATCGACACGACTCGGTTTAATGTGCACGCGCTCCGGCGCGCGATCGTGGATCTGGTGAGCAAGAGCGCGATCGAAGCGCGCATGGTCGTGCGGCTGATCTCCTTTGGATTCAAGTACGGCATTCCCGTCGACGCCGACCTGGTCTTCGACCTGCGTTACCTTCCCAACCCGCACTTCGTCCCCGAGCTTCGACCGAAGACAGGGCTCGACCAGGACGTGTCCGACTACGTGCTTTCGGCGGCGCCCACGCAGGAGCTTCTGACCGATCTTCTGCCACTCCTTCGACGGGTGCTCCCGGAATATGAAAAGGAGGGCAAGGCGTACCTCACCATCGCGGTCGGATGCACCGGAGGCAAGCACCGGTCGGTAGCTCTCGCGGAGGAACTGGGACGGATTCTTGGCGAAGACCGGGAGGGCCCGCTGGTCGTCGCGCATCGGGATGTGGAGCGTGGTCAGCCAGAGCTTTGAAATCGTCAATGAGCTCGGGCTTCACGCACGCGCGGCCGCCAAACTCGTCGAGCTGGTCGGAGGGTTCTCGTCGGAGGTGTGGCTCGAAAAGGAAGGCCAGCGCGTGAATGCCCACAGCATCATGGGTGTGCTGTTGCTCTGCGGACAACGGGGCTCGACGATCACCGTCGAAGCTCAAGGGGTGGATGCGGCGGAGGTCGTCGACGCGATCGGCCAGCTCATCGCCAACCGCTTCGGTGAGGAGCGGTAGCGGTGGGTCGGCTTACCCTGTCCGGCGCGTTTGCGGTATCGGGGGTCGTGTGCGCCGAGGCGTGCATTGTCAGCCCTCGGGCTCCCGGCCCGCGTCGCCGGATTCGGGAAGAAGCCCGGGCCGCCGAAGAGGCGCGGTTTCGCGCAGCGGTGGACACCAGCCGACGCGAACTCCTCGCCCTTCGCGAGGCGAGCGGAAGCGATCCCCAGATCGGGCTGATTCTCGAAGCGCACGCCCTGATGCACGCCGATCCCCTGCTCGTGGATGGAACCTGCGAGGCCATCTGGAACGAGCGGCTCTGCGCCGAATGGGCCCTGCATCGGACGGTGCATGCGTTGGCCCGCCGCCTTTCGCGGGTCGAAGCGGCGTATGTTCGGGCCCGGCGCGAGGACATCCTCCAGGTCGGCCGCCATATCGAGCGAGCGCTTACCGGCCACGACCGGCGCGACATCGCGCGCGCGTCCGGTCGGGTCCTGGTGTGCGAAGACCTCAGTCCCGCGGAGACCCTTCGCCTCGACGAACTCGGGGTGGTGGGGATCGTGAGCACGCGAGGGACGCCCACCGGACACACCGCGCTCGTCGCCCGAAGTCTCGGTATTCCGACCCTTGTCGGGGTAGCCGGGGCAACCACTGAACTTCACGAGGGCGAAATGCTGGTGCTCGATGGGATCGGCGGCCGAGTGATCGCCGACCCGAGTCCTGCCGAACGGGAAGAGGCGGCCGCGCGCCGGAGCCGGCTGTTGGCGTTCGAAAAGCGCCTCGATCGAGATCCTGCAAAAGACCTGCAGTCGGCGGACGGGGTCGCGGTGCGCCTCGAAGTGAACATCGAGCTTCCAAGAGAGCTCGAAGTCGCGGCGTCGCTCGGCGCGCAGGGCGTGGGCCTTTTTCGCACCGAGTACTTGCAGCTCCGGGGCGCGGACGGGGCGACGGAGGGGCAACAGCTTGCGGCCTACGAAGAGGCGCTGGCGAAGTTCCCTGGTCCCATCACCGTCCGAACATTCGATCTCGGGGCCGACAAAGTCGAAGGGGAGGGAGCTCGCGCTGACAATCCGGCCCTCGGCCTTCGCGGGCTGAGACTGTCCCTTGCGGACCCGGAACGGTTTCGAACCCAGCTCCGGGCGCTCCTTCGGGCGGCGATTCGACGCCCCCTTCGGGTGATGTTTCCCATGGTGGCGACCCTCGGAGAGCTTCGATTGGCGGTCCAGCAGCTCGACCTCGTGGCGCGGGAAGAACAGCTCGACGAGGCGCGAACCCGGCTCGAGCTCGGGGCGATGATCGAGCTTCCCTCGGCGGTGATGCAGGCAGAAAAACTCGCGGCAGAGGTCGACTTCTTGTCGGTCGGAACCAACGACCTAATCCAGTATACGCTCGGCGTGGACCGGAACGATCCGGAGGTGGCGCATCGCGCGTCTCCGTTCGAGCCGGCGGTCCTTCGACTCCTTGCGGTGGTGGTGAGCGCCGCGAAGCGCGGGGAGGTCGACCTTGGGATGTGCGGGGACATGGCGTCGCATCCTCTTTGCCTTCCCCTCGTGTTGGGCCTCGGATTCCGGAGGCTCTCGGTTCCGACCGCGTCGTTGCCATGGGTACGAGCCGCGGTCGAACGCATCGACGTAGGGGTGGCGAGGGTCCTGACCGAGGCGGCGCTCGAGGTCGACACCGCGGAAGAGGTGGAGGCCCTTACCATCGAGAGTTTTCAGGGCACGCTTGGGGAACTCTGGAACGAGGCGGGGGGTCCCCATCGGTCGGGCCGAAGCTGAGGTCCTCGACGCGCCCCTAAAGAACGAGCGGTGGCGGTAGAAGCTTCGCGTCGGGGTATCACTGATGGTTCGCTGCTGGCCTCATCTCCGACGATGGAGCGGCAAGTGCGGGCTTTCAAACGGCGCCGTTCCCAACGACTCTCAAGAATCTGGGGCCGCCGTGGGGGTGAACCCGTGGTTGGCCTCGTAGGAACCAATTGTCCTGACCGGGGCTCCTTCGAAAGCTGACCAATGATGACGAAGACCTATGTTCGACGAGGCCTGGCCCTCGTGGTGATCGCCTGTTTCGCCGTAATGGGCGCTGCGACTGCAGGAAACGATGAGGGTGGCGGCGACGACGAGAGCTCGCAAGCGGCGAGCGCGGCGTTGAGCGAACTTCAAACGCATCTTTCTTCGGGCTCCACTTATGGAGAAGGGCCCGACGGCGAGTTCATTGCTCAGGCGGTTCGAGCGGTGCTGGCGCCGGGCGACGGCGTGGCGGTTCGAGTGGTCGAGGGCGCGCCGCGGAAGATCACCGTGCTCGTCCGCTACCGCACCACCGACGGCTACGAGAGCCTCGCCGACATCAGCCAGTCGGAGCGGAACGAAGAGCTCGACCGGATTCTTCAGGCGATCGACGTCAAATACGAAGGCGGCGCCGATGAGATTGGCTTGGGCATCCGTGGGTCGTTTGTCTATGGCGCGATCGCGGTGCGAAAGCCCGGTCAGGCGGTCGAATACCACTCCGGCACCATCGTTTCGACCGATGTGCTCGATCCGATGCTCATCGCGGAGCCGGGCACGCCCGCTCCCCGCGCGCTGACCCTGAACCAGCCGGTGAGCGGATCGATCCTTTCGTTCCCGATTCCCCAGCCCTACTACACCTTTACGCTGGCCGAGCCGAAGGGGGTTCGGGTGCGGGTCACCACCGACAAGCCTCGGGAGTCCGCGCCCATTCCGATCGTGTGCGCAGGCGTGACCCGTGCCGGCCAGTGCTCGGTCGAGGACGAACTCGAAGACGAGATGCACCCCGAGGAGCTCGTGGCGGAAGCGGTCGCGGCCGAGGAAGCCGCCGAGGGCGCGACCTTCATCGAGGACTACTTCTCACTGCAGGCCGGCACTTACACCGTCATTCTCTTCCGAAACGACTGCGCCGGGGCCGAGCCCTGCGCGACCGACGGAGCGAACTTCACCCTGACCGTGCTGTAAGCCCAAGAGCGAAACAGAGTCAGTCGTCGTCGGGCACGCAGACGCCGATGCGATTGGTCGGTTCGTCGAGACGACAGGTGTTCTTCTCGGGACACGGCGCAAGCGGATCGTCGGGCCGACAGAGGATGAGTTGGTTGAAGTCGTCGCAGTCCGGGTCGCAGCGAAGCAGCGTCGAGTTCTGAAAGAAGTTGGCGCAGCAGAGCTGGTTGCCGGGGCAATCCTCTTGCCCGTCGCAGAGTAGTTCGGTCGGGTCAGGGCAGTTGAAGCTATTGCACTGCTCGCCGCAGCTTCGGGTGCCTGGCCCCACGCATCCGAGAAACCGCCCCGGGAACAGGCAGCAACTCTCACCGGCCGTGGTGTCGCAGTAGTTCATGTCGCCGCAGAGCACTCCGCCGATCTCTGGGTTCGGCGGGGGCTCGACGTCGGGTACGTCTCGGTCCGGGATGACCGCGTCGGGCACCGATCGGTCCGCGACAGCGTCCTCGGTCGACGCGTCCGGCGGTCCAGCTTCTGGGCGTCCGCCTCCATCCATGAGGCGAATCGTCGAGTCCGGTTCGCCGGTGCCCCGCGGCTGAAGATCGTTCGGATCTGTCGAAGTCAGAATCGAGCAGCCTCCGAGAACTGCCCCAAGCGAGAGTATCTGCAGCGCCTTCCGCATCGCTGCCGAGCTTAGCCGACAAACCGAGCGAGCGCTCGTCGCCCTCCCTTTTGGGCATCAAGCCCCACGGCCAACCGGTGTTCGTGGTTGCGAAGCGTTCGTTTCAGAGAGGGGCTCCTGCGGATGTCACGGGTCTCGGTTCGGGGCTCGGAGCAAGGCCTCGATCTCTTGGAAGTTTGCGAAGCCGACCTTTCGGTTTTCGATCCGGCCGTCCCCGTCCAGGAGCACAAGGGTAGGGACCGCGTCGATCTCCCCGAGGTCGCTCACGCCTTCCTGGATGGTTGCCCGCGGTTCGAAAGTCGTCACGAAAGGTGGATCGAGGGCGGTGTTCCACGCATCGAGGAGCTGCTCGGGGTTCGGCTGGACCGCGATGCCGATGACATAGATCTCGGGGTGGCGTTCGACGAACCGTTCGAGCGAGTTCAAAACCGCCTGGGACTCCCCATCGAAGGTCGCGAACAGAAATAGCAGCACCCGTCGACCCCGGAGCTCCTGGAGATCGAGGTCGGTGCCTTCGGGAGTCTGGAGCCCAAGCTCCACCGGAGGAGGCACCCGGGCTGGGACGCCGGTTCCGAGCGCCTCTCCACCGCCTCCGCACGCCGCCGCGAGGATCAGCGCGAAGCCGATCCTACCGCTTCGACTGGCCGATGAAACCATCCTCGCGCGACCGAAAAAGCACGTTAAAAGTGGTGAGGGATCCGTAGCAGCCGGTGATGTATTGCTGGAGCTGCACCTTCTCGTCGGCGGTGAGGGTCTTGCTCGCGTTCACCTTCTGCTCAAGCACGCGAAGCTTGTCGCGAATCATCACGATCTTCGCGAAGAACTGGTCGAGCGGGATTCGCTTCTCCTGCGTTCCCTCTTTGCCCGGTTTGAGGACAACTTCCCCACCCCGCCAGCGGTCTCCAATGTCGCTGTCGCCGATGCCCAACTCCTCACGAAGTATCTGGCGCAGCACGTCCCGAAACTCGTCCTGGTCCATCTCGATATCGATCTCCTGAGGTAGGGGCCGCTTGGTCGGCACCACCACGTCATCATCCCGATAGCGGCGCGGCGTTCCCGCGGCACGCTTCCGGCGAAGGGCGTTCTCGAACGAAGTTCCGATCGCCTTGTAGTTGGCGCAGGTCGCGGTCTCTTTCAGCGGCGGTGGCCAATGGCCGAGGCGACATTCTCCTTCACCGACGCCGTCGGAGTCAGTTCGCAGGCGAAAGTACCACGAACAGGTTCCGCATCGGCCGCTGAGGTCCTGCGTCATGCCCGGCAAACGTACACCATCGGCCCCAAGCCAGGGTAGGTCTGGATCGAAGCCTCCCCGGTCGCCACACTCCGGAGCCGTGACCACTCAAAAGGACTCCGCTTTCTCCTACGCCTTGGTGTTGGGGCTTGGTGTCGGCCTCGCGGCCTGCGGACAAGCGGCCACTCCCCAGGAAGAGGAGACCCCCGTCGAGCAGACGGCCCCGCCTCCGATCGAGCCGCGGGCGAGCGAAGAGCAAGTCCAGTACACGGTCCGGGTCCCCACGCCGCACACCCACTACCTCGAGGTCGAGGCGGTGTTTCCCTCCGAGCAAAGCGAGCTCGAAGTCTGGATGGCGTCCTGGACGCCTGGTTCGTACATGATCCGCGAGTACGCGCGTCATATCGAAGACCTTTCGGCCACAACCCTTGCGGGAAGCGCCCTCGAAGTCGAGAAGACTCGAAAGAACCGCTGGCGGATCGCGAGTGGCGAGGAGGCGCAGGTGGTGGTGCGCTACAAGCTCTACTGCCGTGAGCTCTCCGTTCGCACAAACTTCGTGGACGCCGACCTTGCGATGCTGAACGGGGCTCCGACGTTCCTGACCGCCGATTCGGTCGTCGATGCACAGATCGATCTTCACTTCGAGTTCCCCGAGGGCTGGACCGTGCATACCGGCCTCGCGCCCGGCGGCGACACGGGGCGCTATCTCAGTCGGAACTACGACGAGCTGGTTGACACTCCCGTGGTGGCGGGGCAGGTGGTGGCGCACGAGTTCGAGATCGATGGAACGCCCCACGTGTTCGCAAACTTCGGGCAGGACGAGCTCTGGGACCAGGAGCGAATGGCGCCGGATGTCGAAGCGATCACGCGGACCCAGATCGAGTTCTGGCAGACGATTCCTTACGATCGGTACGTGTATCTCAATGTGTTGACCGAGTCTGGGGGAGGCCTCGAGCATCGCAATTCGACGTTGATGCTCGGAAGCGCGTTCGCGACTCGGAATGACGACGACTACTTCGACTGGCTCGGGCTGGTCAGTCACGAGTTCTTTCACACGTGGAACATCAAGCAGCTCCGCCCCGCTGCGCTCGGTCCGTTTGACTACGATGTCGAGGTCTACACCGAGGACCTTTGGGTCGTGGAGGGCCTCACGTCGTACTACGACGATCTCCTCCTGCTCCGCGCGGGAATCTTCGATGAGCAGGAGTACCTCAAGCGTCTGTCGAAGCAGATCGACTCGGTGCAGACAACTCCCGGTCGCCTCGTCCAGCCGCTCAGTCGCTCGTCCTTCGACGCGTGGATCAAGTTCTACCGCTGGGACGAGAACAGTCCGAATAGTTCGATCAGCTACTACCGAAAGGGGGCGGTGGTCGGTTTTCTTCTCGACGCGGAGATCCGTGCGCAGACGGGATCCGCGCGAAGTCTCGACGACGTGATGCGTCTGGCCTACGAGCGACACTCGGGCGAGACGGGCTATACCTCCGAAGAGTTTCGAGCGGCGGCGGCGGAAGTCACCGGCGCTCCTCTGGACGAGTTTTTTGCGAAGTACGTCGACGGTACCGATGAGTTGGACTTCACCCGGGCGCTCGACCTCTATGGCCTCCGGTTTGGCGAGGCCGACAGCCCGGATGATCCGCCGGGCACCCTCGAGATCGAGGTGGACGGTCGTGGGATGGTGACGGGCGTTCGCCGCGGAGGACCCGGACACGAGGCGGGCGTCAATGTCGAGGATGAGATTCTCGCGATCGATGGGCGTCGGGTTCGTCCGGGAGGCCTTAGCGAACGCCTTGGGTTTTATCGGCCGGGAGACTCAGTGACCCTGCTCGTCGCGAGGCGGAGCCGACTTCGGGAACTCCCGGTGGTGCTTGGAGGGGCTGAGCCGACGCCCAACTACGAGCTCGAGATTCTCGATCCGGGAACGCCACCGCAGGTG
Organism: Myxococcota bacterium; assembly: GCA_039187775.1. Classification (GTDB taxonomy): domain Bacteria; phylum Myxococcota_A; class Polyangia; order Polyangiales; family JBCCZL01; genus JBCCZL01. Next base: position 9,562 of record JBCCZL010000010.1, on the reverse strand, counting down.
GATGCCCGGTCGGCTTGGCTCTCGGTCCCACCCTCCGAGGACGAGTAAGCGAGACGGCGCTTGCCCCACGCCGGCGGCTCAAGAAAGGCCCGCGCTTCGAAAGCGGGCCAGAAGATCCGCGGTTCGCGGAAGGTAGCGCTGCCTCTCCGTGCGTCCGGCGTACCGGACATGCCGAAGAACCGGGCGCCGCGAAGCGCTTCGCGCTCGCTCAAGGCGCGCCTCGACGAACTGGCAAGGGATCCGGCGCGGTTCGAACGCCTCGACCACGACCCCGTCGGCATGGTGCATCGGTTTTCTAACGAGCACGACCGTGAGCTCGTGGGGGCGCTCGCGGCGCTCCTCGCGTTCGGCAATGTCCTTACGATTCGACGAAAGCTCGAGGGGTTGCTCACTCTCCTGGGCCCCGAGCCGGCGCTTCGCGTCCGTTCCTTATCCGAGGTCGCGCTTCGTCGCCGGATCGGTCCGTTTCGTCACCGGGTGTGGACCGAAGTGCACGTCGCTCGGGTTCTTCACCGAGTCGCGCGTCTCCAGAAGGACCACGGCTCGGTGGGAACCCGCGCGGGCGAGCTTCGGGAGCGGGCAAGCTCGTTTCGGGAAGCCCTGAGTACGCTCGGCGACGAGCTCCGCGGGCCGCTCGAGACGATGCCGCCCTCGCGGCGCCGCGGGCTCCGTCATCTTGTGCCGGACCCGCTTCGGGGGAGTGCCTGCAAACGATTTCTTCTCTACGCCCGCTGGATGGTCCGACCCAGCGATGGGGTCGATTTCGGACTATGGCCGCTATCGCCGGCGGAGCTCGTCATGCCGGTCGATACCCATATTCTGCGAATCTCGCGCAATCTCGGGCTCAGCGATCGGGACGACGCGAGCTGGAAGACCGCCGAGGAGATCACCGCGCGACTTCGGACGTTCGACGCCGAGGATCCCGTCAAGTACGACTTTGCCCTCTGCCACATGGGCATCTCTCGGGCGTGCCCGAGCCGGCGAGACAAGGAGAAGTGCCGAAGCTGTGTGCTTCGCCCGGTGTGCCGGCATCACGCGCCGTCCAACACCGGCTCACGCTGAGGCCGCTCGATCCAAACCGCGTCGATCCAACCCGCGTCGATCCAACCCGCGTCGATCCAACCCGCGTCGATCCAACCCCGTTCGATCTAAACCCGCTCGACCGCCTCGATGATCACCGGCTCCTGCGGTGCGTCTTTGGCAAAGGGACCCTTGGGTCCGGTGGAGACGTTCTTGATCTTGTCGACGACGTCCATCCCATCGGTCACCTTGCCGAACACCGCGTAGCCCCACTCGCTTCCCGATTTTGCTTTGTGGTCCAAAAACGCGTTGTCGGCGACGTTGATGAAGAACTGCGCGGTCGCGGAGTGAGGGTCGGAGGTTCGCGCCATCGCGAGCGTCCCCCGAACATTCTTGAGACCATTGTCGGCTTCGTTTTCGACCGGTGCGTTGACGGCTTTCTTATCGTAGTTCTGGTCGTAGCCGCCGCCCTGGGCCATGAAGCCGTCGATCACGCGATGGAAAATCGTTCCGCCGTAATGGCCTGCGTCGACGTAGGCGAGAACGTTCGCGACGGTTTTCGGCGCCGCCGCATCGTCCAGGGCGACCGTGATGGTTCCGAAGTTGGTCTGGATGCGAATGTTGGTCATGGGACCCTGTATCGTGCACCGCGGCCCGATACAACCCCGCTGGACCGAGGCGTACTAGGGAGGAGGGGCGGCGAGGCGAGTTTCGCCCGAGGGCGTCCGCGGTTCCGGCGGGGTCTTGACCTCCAAGGTGTCGCCGAGCCGAATCACGCCGCGGTCTCGGAGCGAGAGCAGCGCGTTTTCGAGCCGATGCTTCGAAAGAGACTCGCGCATCGTGAGTTCGCCGCTGAGGTAGAGCCGCTGGCCGAGGGCGAGCGTCTTTTTGAGCCACTCCTTCTTCGCGAGCGGCGAATCGAGGAGGGTCTCCACCCCGTGATCGGCCAGTCGATAGGTCTCGAGGTACGTTCGAATCATCGCCGCAAAGAACGGAAGTCGCTCGTCTTCATCACCGCGGGTGAGGGTGTCGCCGTCGATCGTAAGGTCGCCGGCCTCGGCCATCGCATGGATCGTCTCGTCGAACAGTCCGTCGAAGGTCGCGTCGGCCGGGTACACGAACTCGTGCTTTAGGAGCTTCGACATGTCCCGAACTTCTTCCCGAATGTCTTCGATCTTGAGCGGGCCGGTGTGCTCACAGATCGCGGCGCTGATCATCGCGCGCGGCACAAAGAAATGGAGGATGTTGTTCTTGTAGTACTCGAGCCCGATTCGCCGCTCTTCGGGGATGGTGTAGATCGTCTCGTCGCCTTCGCCGTGGGTGTTCAGAAGCTTGCTGTCGACGAAGAGCTGCGTGGCCTGATAAAGAGCCGGGGCGCGGAGCGCACCGTCCTGCTCGCTGAGCGACTTCGCGATTCGCGCGCCGAGGCCGGAAAGGAGATCGAGGAGTTCATTGGCCCATTGTTCGAGCTCGCGCTGGGTCATGCCCCGCCGCTGGTGCGCAAGGAGGACGGTGGCCACGAGGGCTGACGGAGTGACCACCGTGACGCGGTTGATCTGGTCGATGACCCGGTACGCTGAGCGCTGAATCAGATTGCGCCGTTTGGCGGGCGTGAGCTTGCTCCGCGGCTCATCGCCGATGCTCTGTTTCAGGAGATCCTCGAACGAGAGAATCTCGCCAAACTGCACGTAGAGTCGGCCGTAGCGCGACCGTAGGATCTGTCCGCTCCGAAGGAGCCCTCCGATGTTCTCCTTCTTCTTTTCGCCGCCGGCGGCCTCGTCTACGTAAGATCGGGCCTCGATGACCCGTTCGTAGCCGATCGATACCGGCACGAAGTGCACTTTTCGGCCGGGAAGAAGGAGCGCGGCATCCACGATCATCGATAGAAGGCCGAACTTGGGGGCGAGGAGTTTGCCGGTTCGTGAACGGCCTCCTTCGAGGAAGAACTCGATATGAAACCCCTCGACAAGGAGCTTTCGGATGTAGGCGTCGACGAGTGCCGCGTAGAGTTTCCGACCGCGAAAGCTTCGCCGAATAAAGAATGCGCCCCCGCGTCGGAGAATGCCGCCGACGGGAAAGAAGTTGAGGTTGTCCCCGGCCGCGATGAGCGGGGGACTCAGCGCGTTGCTGTAGAGGACGTCGCTCAAGATCAGATAGTCGATGTGGCTCTTGTGGCTCGGAAGAAGAATTAGCGACCCGCTTCGCGCTGCCTGACGAAGCCGCTCGACCCCTTCCTGATCGACCTCCAGCCCGTCGTAGATTCGATTCCAGAACCAGTCGAAGAACCGTTTGAGAAGGGCGAGGGTGTAAGGGTCTTGGTCGGCGCAGAGTTTCTTGAGGTCCTTTCGCGCTTCGCGAAGGATCTTCGCCTCGGGCTTCTTTCGAGCGCGGGCCTGCGCGCTGACTTGCTTTCGCACGCGGGGGCTTCGAAGGAGCTCCTCGCGGATTCGGCCGGTGGTCTTCTTGCTTGGCCCGAGCACCAGGCTTCGTTCCCGTTCGATGATCCGAAGAAGCGCGTAGCGGACTTTGTCCGCGACCTCGCCGTCGGTCAGGTCCTGATGCTCGTGAAGAAAGCGTTGAAGATCGAAGGGCTCGCCGGAGCGGAGAAGCGCGTTGCGGAAGTTGAGGAGGAACTGGAAGAACACGCGGACTTTGCCCGGCCATTCGCTCGGTCCAAAGAACAGATCGAGGAGATTCCGCTTATGGTTCGGCGGGAGCTTGCTCCAGACGAAGGTCTGAGGGACGAGAAGAATCGGCTCGTCGATCTTTCGCTGCTGTTCCACGAGCGTTCGAATGAGGTCGACCTCGAGTTCGCTCCCCTTCCGCGAGGACTCACCGATTTTGGGGGGCCTCCGGAGAAACAGGAGCGCACTGAACTTCTCTTTCACGGTGTCGCCAAGGGCCCGCGCCTCGGGGACCTGGCGACGCAGGCCGAGGCGACGTCGGCCCTTGCCGAAGGGCTCGATAATCCAGAGGCCGAGGTCGTTCACGAAGCGGACGAGGGGGAGCGAGAACCGTTTGACGAGGAAATCGAGGCAGAAGAAATCCAGGAACGAGATCGAGCGCATCACGTAGATCACGACGCCTCGGGACGCGGCCTCACGGACGTTCGCGCTCCACTGCTCATCGACGGTGATGTGCGAGAAGAATCGCCGGTAGAACCACCGAAGGATGAAGTTCGGCTGATACGGCTTTCCGGGGTAGGTGGAGTCGGCGTTGGCCACGGGCAGGAAGCGGGGAGGAGGCCCTCCCACGTTAGCGAACGCGTGCCCACCAACGCCAGCTTGCAGCCACGGGAATAAGATCTTCGCTGCCCGGGGCGCGAGGTCGCGCAAGTGTTTGAAATCGCTGATCCGATGGCCAGGGCGGCCCGGCGCCAGGCGCCCTTCCAACCCTGGTGAAGCCGAGCGGGGAGGTCGCGTGCGGTGGGAGCGGAAAGTTGAGTCGGCGAGCCTTGGCCGAGCTTCGGTTTCGGGGCGGCCCGCCAGCTTGACAGGGTGGGGTCCGCCGCGTAATACAGCCGCCCTCGCCGCGCGGCGTGGGAAAAGTGCCTCGGAAGGATTGAAGAAAATGTCAGCGACGCGGACGACGGTCAGCGCCAAAGCCAACGAAGTCGAGCGATCATGGTACGTGGTCGATGCAGAGGGGCAGACTCTCGGTCGTCTTGCGTCCAAGGTAGCGTTCATCCTCCGGGGAAAGCACCGCCCGAGCTTTACACCTCACGTCGATACCGGCGATTTTGTCGTGGTGATCAACGCCGAGAAGGTGAAGCTGACCGGCAACAAGCTGGAAAACAAGATGTGGTATCGCCACTCGGGGATCCCCGGTGGCTTCAAGGCCACGCCGTACAAGGAGCTTCTCGAGAAGCGACCCGAGTGGGCCATCGAGAAAGCCGTGCGCGGCATGCTTCCAAAGAACACCCTCGGCCGGACCTGTGGCAAGAAGCTCAAGGTCTACGCCGGACCGACGCATCCCCACGCCGCCCAGAAGCCGGAGGCGCTTGCGCTCTAGTTCGCAGGCCCCGCACCCCTAAGTTACCCCGACAAGCCATCCTCTTAGCGAGAAGTTAGTCAATGCCCCAACCGACAGTTCACGGACGCCCCTACGGAACCGGCAAGCGCAAGAACGCCATCGCCCGCGTGTTTCTCAAGCCCGGCGATGGCACGATCAAGATCAACGGCCGAAGCCCGGCGGACTACTTCCCGCGCGAGACTTCGCAGATGATCATCCAGCAGCCGTTCGAGGTGGTGGAGCGGGTCGATCAGTTCGATGTCGAAGTGACGGTGTGTGGCGGCGGAGTCGCCGCGCAGGCCGAGGCGGTGCGGCACGGGATCTCAAGGGCGCTTCTCAACGTCGACGCCGAAATGCGCGGTGCACTCAAGCGTGCCGGGTTCCTCACTCGCGACGACCGGAAAAAAGAGCGGAAGAAGCCCGGCCAGCCCGGCGCCCGCAAGAAGTTCCAGTACTCGAAGCGCTAGTCAGCCATGGCGGCGACCACCGGCGCGCGGGCCGCGGTCATCGGGGCCACCGGCTACGCCGGTGCCGAGCTGTGTCGTCTGCTCTTGGCTCACCCTAAGGCGGAGCTCACGGTGCTGGCTGCGGCTTCGACCGCGGGCCAGCCCGTCGGAAAAGCGCTGCCTTCGCTCCGAGGTTTGGTGGACGGAAGCATCGAGCGGTTCGATGCGGCGGCGATCGCCGCACGGGTTGACGTCGCGTTCACCGCACTTCCCCATGGAGCGAGCGCTTCGGCGGTGGCGGGGCTGCGCGCCGAAGGCGTTGCGGTGATCGATCTCTCCGCCGACTTTCGACTCAAGGACCAAGCGGTCTACGAAGCCTGGTACGGCCGTCACGGAGCTCCGGAGCTCTTCGGGTCGGCGCCGTACGGCTTGGTCGAGCTTCACGGTAGCGAGCTTCGCGATGCCCCGCTTGTGGCAGTGCCCGGCTGTTATCCCACCGCCGCGATCCTCGCCCTGGCGCCGCTTCTTCGGGCGGGGGCGATCAAGCCTTCGGGCCTCATCATCGATGCGAAGAGTGGGGCGTCGGGGGCCGGACGGAAGCCGGGCCTCGGGACGCACCTTCCGGAGGTGGGCGAAGGTATCCGCGCGTACAAGGTCGGCGGTCTTCATCGCCACACCGTCGAGATCGAGCAGGAGCTTTCCGCCGCGTCGGGCACCGACCTTCAAGTGCTCTTCACGCCGCACCTCGTGCCGATGACCCGGGGCATTCTGGCGACGGGTTATGGGGCACCGACGGGCAAGCTCACCGGCGCCGATGCGGCGTCCCTCGCGCGAGAGCTCTACCAGGACTCATCGTCGGTGGTCGTGCTCGACCCGGAAGAGAATCCAGACACCAGCTGGACCCGCGGCTCGAACCGAACGTTCCTTTCGTACTGTGTCGATGCGCGCACCGGTCGACTGATCGCCCAGGCGGCGATCGACAACCTGGTCAAGGGAGCGGCGGGGCAGGCGATTCAGTGCTTCAATCTGACGCGAGGCTTGCCTCCGGAGACCGGCCTCGGACACCCGGCGAGCTGGCCCTGACGGGTGGGGCTCGGTTGACTTCGTCGAACCGGGGCGCTTCGCTTCCACCGATGGCATCGGGATCTTCGGCTCCGATTCACGGGCACTACTCGCTCCACGCCACACCTCGGCCCTCTTCCCTCCGCTACTCGCCGCTCCGGTATTCTGGCGCGGCCCTTCGACGACTCGTCCGCGCGCGCGATGTGGCGCAGGCGCACTACGATTCGCCTCTCACCGTGGTGGACATGGCGCGCGAGGCGGGCCTCTCCCGGGCCCACTTCATTCGTTCGTTTCGTGAGGTCTTTGGAACGACTCCCCACGAGTACCTGCGCGCGGTCCGTCTCGAACAGGCTCGGCGGTCGCTGGCTCGGGGCCGTTCGGTCACCGAAACCTGCCTCAGCGTCGGCTTTTCGAGCCTCGGGTCGTTTAGTCGGACCTTTCGATCGGAGTTTGGTGAATCACCGCGCGCCTGGCAGAAGCGGGTTCGACTTCTCCTGCCTTCGTCCGAGCTCTGGCCCGCGGTGTGGATCCCCGCATGCTTTCTCCCGAGCTCGCTCATCGGCCAATCCGCGCAGTGCGCCTCCCGGTGAGCACTTTCGGACAAGCGAGCCAGTGGCGTCGCCGCTACGCTCGTTTCCCGAAGGAGGCGACGTATGATCACCCGGCATTCACATTCTTGTGTCTACGTGCTCGACCAGGATCGGGCGAAGGACTTCTACAGCGAGAAACTTGGCTTCGAGGTCCGAGATGACATCAAGCTTGGCGACTTTCGATGGCTCACCGTGGCGCCGAAGACCCAGCCCGACACTTGCATCATCCTGATGCCGCTTCAGCCGAGCCCCCACCTCGATCAAGCGGCCGTTGACAGCCTGAAGGCCTTGCTCGAGAAGGGGGCCCTCAGCGGAGGGGTGCTGGCGGTCGACGACTGTCGAAAGAGCTACGAAGAGCTCAAAGCGAAGGGCGTCCAGTTCCTAAGCGCGCCCGAAGAACGTCCCTACGGCATCGAAGCGATGCTCCGCGACGACTCGGGCAACTTCTACAGCATGACCCAGCACCGCAAGTAAGCGGTTCAAGCTTGGTGGGTCGTTTTCTTGGGCGGGCCGCAAGGGCATCCTACAATGTAGGACATGCTCGAACCGCTGGAAATCTGGGCAAATAGTCGGCGCGCCCTTCGAAGGGCGGTGCACCTCGAGTGCGATCTTCTAAGCGAGGTCTGGGACGCGCCCGCGACCCATCTGGCAACCAACCTTTCGCCCTACGGCATCTGGGTGGATGCCACATTCCCGTTGGACATTGGGGATCCGGTCGTCCTCGCGTTCGCTCCCCCCAACACCGACGTCGAACTGCTGATCGATGGAACGGTACGGCGGGCGGAGCTCCGCCGCCGGGCGCGCGACCCACGGCCATCGGGAATGGGCATCGAGTTTGGTTATCTCTCGCCCGCAGACGCCGAGCTCCTGCAACAGTCGCTTCGTGGACTCCCGCCACCCCTCCGCGAGCCGTCGACCGCCCCCCGTGTTCATCGGTCCCTTGCCTGGGTTGATACTCTCCTTACTTGGGAAGAAGTGTTCGAGGACCGCGTCAATAGCTACGAAGTGAGCGAGCTTCTTGCCATCACCTCGGAAGACGAGTTTGAGATCGAGTGCCTTGGAGAACTGGTGAGCGGCGACCTCTCGAAGGTCGCCTGACCGGCTCTTTGAATCAGTCGGCGGTTTCTGCGCTCGACAGGTACGCGATGGTGCGGACGAGTTGGACCAGCTGTTCGCGCTGGGCGGGCTGGAGGTCCAAGAAGCGAACCCCCATCCCGGGGTTCAGGTTGTCTCCCTCCGGCCGCACGGGGTTGACCCACACGACTTCGCCCGGAAGGGCGACCGTACCCTCCTCCCGAAACTGAAACTTGAGTTCAAGCTCGGTGCCCACCGACACCGGCTCGTCGGTCCGAATAAAGAGCCCCATTTCGCTAATATTCTCGATATAGGCGAACAGGAAGTGCTCTTCGCTCCGCACATCGACCTCCATCGCTGCCGCGTAGCGGCGATGGCTTCGTCGTTCGTCGTCGGGATCCTGATCGCCCATCATCGAATCCGCACGATGCCTGCCCGCACCCGGTTGTCGCCGTCCTGATTGCCCTCGGTGACCGTGAGGCGGGAGGAACCCGAGTAGAAGCCGATAAAGAATGTGTACGCACCCGGGCGATAGTTGCCGGGCACATCGAGGGGTTGGCGATCGACGACGATGTCGCCCTCGTCCCAGAGCCGCACTGGGTAGCGACCATCGACGGGATCGTGATCGCCGTTCAGCCGAAGCCCTTGTCCATCGACGTGAAGGAACACCTTGTAGGATCCCGGGACGCGGCTCAGCACGCGGTAGTACCAAACGACGGTAAAGCTCTCGCCAGCTCCCACGTACCCTTCGTGGGGCAGTTCGAGGTCGTAGCCGACGAGTTCGATCTTGTTGTCGAAGTTGGCGTTGACCATGAAGTCGGGCGGCTTCGGGAGCTCGTCGAGCACCGCTTCGGCGACGAAGTTCTGATCTTCCCAATCCTCCACTGCCTGATTGCTTGCGAGAACCACTCGGGAGCTTCGTGCATCGGCGACGAACAGATGCCGGTCCGTCCGCTGCCGAAACGCACGGTTCACCGATGCGAGCTCGTCGGTCGGGAACACCGCCCAGCGTCGGCCTTCCTGGCCTAGGAACTCGATGAGCTGGGGCTGGGTCGCAAACTCTTCGACTTCTCCGGTGGCGTAATAGGCCGCGGCGCGCCGACCCACCTGAAACTCTCCGAGGGGCTCGTCCTCGGCCGCGAGCTGATTGTAGGTGTCGTACACCTCACGCGGCGAAAAGTGGGAGCTCAGCGCGGGGAGGAACCCCTGGGCCGCATATCCTCCGACCACTAGCCCGGCGAGGGCCAGCGGGACCATTCGATACTGGCCGAGCTGGGTGAAGAGCCAATGAATCGACTGCGCGCCGGCGATCGCGAAGGGCAACGCAACAATCAGATACAGAATCCGCTTGCCCCATTT
>JBCCZL010000009.1:0-39864 GCA_039187775.1 Myxococcota bacterium | reverse complement strand
GTGACGAGTTCCTCCACCGCCCGGACGGCGCGCGCCGGGTCTCCGCCGTCGTCGCGAAACACGATCTCGGGCGCATCGCTTGCCGCCGGTCCGGGGGTTGGCCCCTGAGCCCGGAGCATCAGGCCCTTGAGGGCGAGCTGACCGACCTCCTGACCTCGACCGCTCAGCGGAAGGATCGCGCCGATCGTTCGCGGGTTCGCTTGCTGCGTCTGCGACGCCCGAAGGGCCATCGCCTGGAGTTCTTCTTCGAGGGTGGCCCCCTGCGCCTCGAGCGCTTCGGCAAGGGCGTGCACCCGGCTAAGATTGCCCGCTTCGTACTGCTGTCGGAGCGCTCGCTCCGCGACGGACGGCCACACTGCGCCGTCCTGGGGAAGGTCGGTGACCGCGCGGTCGACGTCCTCCGGAGATGCGCTTTCGACGATGAGCGCGGCGGCTTCGCGCGCCTCATCGCGATCCTCGACGGGGACGGGGGCCACGATCAGCTGATCGAGCGCGGCGAGCGCCCCGAGCACGTCGCCCTCCGCCTGGGAGGCCCGGGCGAGGGTTCGAAGGAGGAGCGAGGTTTCGACCGGGTCCACGGTCTGGCCGACGAACGGACGGAGCGCTTCGATGGCGCGCCGATGTTCCCCGTGAAGGTGGGCGAGCACTCCGTTGTAGAAGCGACCGCGCTCGGCCACGGAGGCGTCGGGATGGGTGGTGACCTGGTCAAAGGCGGCGGCCGCCTCGTCGAGGCGACCCTCGGCAAGGTGAATCTGGCCGAGGGAAAGCTGGGCGATGGCCACCAGCGGATCGGTCGGGTGGCGGACCAAAAACGCCTCGTAGCGGCGAACCGCCTCCGCTGCGTTGCCTGCTTCGAAGGCTTCTCGCGCGGCGCGAATGTCGGCCTCGGCGTCCGGGTTGTCGGTCGTCAGGAGCGGGAGCCGAAGGGTGTCGGGCTCGTTCGAGCGCGGGCAGCCAACGAAGGACACCAAGAGCCCCGCCGCCAAAAGAACGAGCACCGAACGCTCAGAAAGCTGGGGAAAGGGCAGCTGGGCGACCATGATCGTGCCGTGCCATCGAAACGCTCGAAGCGCAAGTAAGCAACGTGGGAAGACACTGCTAGGATTCCCGCGATGGCCCGTTCCCGAACCCGCATTCGGCTTCGATCGACCTCTCTTCTTTCGCCCGACGTGAAGTTCCTCGAGTTTGGGGCGGATCCGAGCTTTTCTTTCGTGGCCGGCCAATGGGTGAATCTGTTTGTCCCGGTGCCCGACAGCGTAGTGCACCGCCGGTCCTATTCGATCGCGTCGGCCCCCGACCCGACCCACCCGGGACGCCTCGAATTTGCGGTGACCCGGGTCGAAGGGGGCCCGGTGTCCACCGCGCTGTTTCAGCTTCGCGCGGGTGGCGAGGCGGGGGAGGGAGTCCTCGCCGACGCTGTCACGGACAGCATCGAACTCGAGATGGAGGGGCCCTTCGGGTTTTTTACTCGGGAAGCTGCGCCGTCGGACCGGGCGGCGGTGTTCGTGGGGACGGGAACCGGCGTCACTCCGCTTCGGTCGATGTTGCAGCAGGAGCTTCGGGACCGGCCGGAGGGGCCGGCGCTCTTGCTTCTCTTCGGGTGTCGAACCCCTGCGGATCTCCTCTTTCGGGAGGAGTTCGAGGCGATGGCGAAGAAGTACGACCGCTTTCGCTACGAGATGACCTTGAGCCGTGCCGGCGACGACTGGGACGGCCGCCGCGGCTATGTACAGTCTCACCTCGAGGAGCTCGTTCGGCCGCTCCTCCCGGTGGACGTCTATGTCTGCGGCCTAACCAAGATGGTCAAAGAAGTTCGTCGCGTGCTCAAAGAAGAACTCGGCCTGACCCGCAAAGAGATTCACACCGAGCGCTACGACTAGCCCGCATCGGTCACCAGTCGGCGCGTCTCGCGCCCGAAAGCACCACCTTCCCCGGGCCTTCTCCACGGCCTTGTCCCTCCAGCCGTCCTCGCGGTACGTCGAGTACCGCTGTGGCGTCTTCCAGTCCGAGGTCCGCGGGAATCCAGCACTTTCGAACGCGATCCATCACCTCTGGTGACCGATGCGGGCTAGCGACGGAGCACGTAGCTCAGCCGTTCCGGTCGAGCGCGCCGGTTTGCAGGAAACGTCTGGGAACGAATCAGCGGCTCGACGCAGGCCTGCATCGTGGCGGGCACGACCGAAACCGTGTCGACGTTGCCATTCCCGTCAAACGCCAGCACGAGTCGTGCCGACATGGGGTGGCCCGGGGCGTTTCGAACGCACGCACTGAGCTGATCGGCCACCGGCGAGAGCACCCGCGACACGATCGCCGAGGTCATTCGCTCCACTCGGCCATCGTCCGGTTCTCCCTCCGCGGTTTCTTCACTCTCGGCCGTCTCTTCCTCAGCCTCCTCCTCGGTCGGGGCATCGAACGCCGCGAGGGCTTCTCGGCAGAGGCCGCGAACCTCCGGGATGCCCATCGGGTCGGCGATCACTCCTTCGAGCGTCTCCCGCGCATCTTCGCCCTGAAGTGCCACCAGGGTCGTTGCTGCGGCTCCAAGCGCGGCGAGGAAGTCGGTGTCGGCGCGATCCGCGTGATAGAGTCGAAGAAAGTCACGCACCGGCCCGGCGTGGCTCGCATCCCCGAGCGCGGCCACCGCCTCGAGAAGCGGAGCGAGGTCCCGGCTTCGAGTCTCCGGGTCCCGGAGATGGCTGAGGAGGAGTGGGACCGCTCGCCGTTCCTCCATCCGCACCGCGGCCTGGGACAGCGCACCGATCGGCGGTGCCGAGGTCTCTTCGAGAAAGCGCTGGTGTCGACCGAGCGCTCCGAGAAGCTCGTCCGGACCGAGCGTGCGCTCGCCGAGCGCCGCGCACCCCGCCTCCCGGACCGGCTCGGGGATGTTGCGACCGTCGCAGATGCCGATGAGATGGGCGGTCACGACCGGATCTTCGATCGCGGCGAGGGCCTGCACCGCGAGTACCCGCGCCGGGGTCAGCCGCGCGTCGGAGTTCTGGGCCACCGCCATCAGCTGCGACGGAAGATCGGGCGGACTTTCACCGGAGGTTTGCGGGACGAAGCTGCCCGCTTGAACCGTGGCGGCGGCGAGGGTGGTGTTTCCCTCTGCGACCCGCGCATGGCGGCCCTCCGCGGAGATGAAGTGAACCGCGGCGGTGTTGTCCACGAAGAGGATGCCTCCGGCCTGTGCCGATGCACCAACCACGTCCGCATCGGTGGCGTACGCCCAACGAATCGTCCCCTCGACCGGGTCGAGCGCGAAGACGAGTCGAAAGAACACGAGGTACAGAAGCGAGTCGGAGAGCGCCACCGGTCCGGTGGTTCCGCTCGGTCGCCATTCCTGTCGAATCCGATGGAGGGCGCTTCGCGGAGCGGGCGGAGGCTCATAGGCTCGATGAAAGAAGGGCGGGTTCCCCGGGAACTCTTCGGCGCGTGGGGTGAAGCTCGACGCGGCATCACGATTTCCTGCGGTGATCGCCGGATCGATTCGAAACACTGCGTTTTGGCCGACGTACACCGCGTTGTCGACGACCCGCGCGGCGCCGACCACGTCGTCGACGATGCGTACTCGCGCGAGCTCTTGTTCGGTATCCAGATCGAGGACGGAGACGTTCTGGTTGCCCCAGGGGAGAAACAGGAGCGAGCCGTGAACCGCCAGCCGACCGACCGCTTGTTCGAGTTCGAGCTCCCACGCGATCGCCCCGCCCCGCACCGCGAAGATCTTCGACCGGGCACCGACGCCACCGCCGGTCGAAAGCGCAAACGCGGCGTAGGCTCCGTCGCCATCCGCGCCCGAAAGGTGCATCGCTTCGTCCGGTTGGGTGAACACCACCGTTCCACCATCGAGGGTTCGGCCGACCACTCCCGAAGACTCATGGGTGATCACCAGTTCGCCGGCCACGAACGGCGCGCTCTTGCTTTCGGTAGGCTGGTCCCAAAGGGGGCGCCCGGAAGCGAGATCGAAGGCCATCAGCCGGTCGGGGTCAGTCCCCGCGGCAACGATCACCGGCCGGTCTTCTCGCGTGTGGAGCGCCATCCGGGCGAGCACCGCCTCGACATCTTCGTCCCGGTTGTCAGGAAAGGTCAGCGACAACCCGCCGGTCGAAGTTCCACCGCCACAGCCTACGAGTAGCCCAAGGAGCGCGATGATGCAGTTGCTTGGAAGACGGTTCATTGGGAGATTCTCCCCGCGGCGGCTTCCGCGGCGTCGCGCAGGGGACCCGAGGCGCGATCGTCGGGGAACAGCGCGACGAGCTCTTCGAGGAACTGTCGGGCACCCGGCGTCGCAAGTTCACCGATCCTCCCGATCACATCGAGCTTTGCGGCCTGGGGAACCCGTGGCCGGGCCAGGAGCTCGGTGAACGCCGGCGTCAAACTGTCGAAGGGCACGCGGCCGAGGTACGCGGTCAGCCGTTCGAACGCCGGTCCGGTGGCAAGCTGACCGATCGCCACGCCCGCTTCGAGCACCCCACGGTCGAAGGCGAGAAAGAGTACGTCCACATCGGCCGGCCCTCCAAGCTGACCAAGCCCTACCGCGGCAAGCCCACGAACGCCCGGATCGCTGTCGGACAGTGCGGTGGTGAGCGCCCGGGCGCCGCCCTCGGGACGGCACGCCACGATCGCTTCGACCGCTTTTCGACGCACCGCGGGTCGCCGATGCACGCTTAGCTCGAAGAGAACCGGTCCCGCCTCCGGGCGTCCGAGGACCGCGAGCGTGTCGAGGGCGACGTCGAGAAGGTCTGCGCGAAGTCCGCGGCGCACCCGATCGGAAAGCACGGGCACCATGCGAGCGTTGCCCGAGAGACCGACCGCTTCGATTCCCTGTTGAACGGTTGCCGGGTCGTCGCTCCCCAACATCTCGCGAACTTGGTTCACCGATGGCCGGCGTTGGGCGACCGCAGGAGCAGCGAAGAGCGCCGCGACCAACGTGCCAAGAACGGCAAAAGTACATAGCGGTTTCATGGAGCCTCCCGGCGGCGTGGTAGCCCGGGCGGACGCAAATGGCAACCGCCACCCATCGCGGTCATACTCCCGTGATGTCCCAGCGATGGCGCGTCTATTCGGGAACCGGAGGGGCTCTTTTGCTCGCGTTCCTCACCGCCCCCGGGGGTGCGCAAGGACCCGGCCTGACCGCCGCTGACCAGCGCGATCCCCTCGCCCTCGCGCGGGCGGTGGATCGAGTGGGCGAGGATGCGGTGCTTGCGAGCCTCGCCGGTGAGTCGGTGGCCGAGCAGCTCGCGGCGACCCGGGGAGCCCCGTTCCTCCCGGCGCCCGACCTGAGCCTTCCCCGCCTCGTCGAACTTGCTGCCGGTCGCGATCCGCATGTCGCCCCCGCGGCGGCCCAGCGGGTGGTCGCGATCGCCCGAGGCTTGCGCGTGGACGATCTTTCCGCCGAGGGGCGCGAAAGCCTTCCCGCGGTACGAGAGGCCCTCGCCGGGCTGGCCGCTGACGGGACCGCACGGGAGGACGTTCGCCGGGCGGCGGCGATCGCTGGCCTCGAGCTTGCGAGCCTCTACCCGCCGTCGGAGTGAGGGGCCGGCTCGGGAAGGAGCCGCCGGGACAGTCGATCGAAGTCCGACGGTGCGAGCGATTCGCCGCGAACGTCCGCGCCGAGCCCGAGCTCGGCGAGTGCAGCGCTCGCCTCCTCGGTGGAAAAGCCGGCTCCCCGGAGTCCATTTCGAAGCGTCTTGCGCCGCGCCGCAAACGCCGCCCGGACCACGGTTCGGAACCTCTCGCTTTCCTCGATCGGATCGGGCCGCGGTTCGAGAGCGATCACCGCGCTGTCCACTTTCGGACGCGGGTGAAAGGCGCCCGCGGGGACCGAGAGCACGCGCTCCACCGAAAACGCGGCCTGAACGAACACGCTGAGCGCCCCGTAGCTCGACGTCCCGGGAGCGGCGACTAGGCGATCTCGAACTTCGCGTTGAATCATCAACACCGCTCTTCGAACCAAGGGCTGCTGCGCGGTGAGCGACCGAAAGATCCGTCCGGTGATCGCATACGGAAGATTGCCCACCACCCGAAGCGGCACGCCGTCGAAGAGGCTTTCGAGTTGAATTCGTGCCGCGTCCCCGGCCCGCACTTCGAGGGAAGAAAGAGCGCCGAACTCCTCGCCGAGGAGCGCGATCATGTCTCGGTCCTTTTCGATCGCGATCACGCGATGCCCTCGGCGAAGAAGGGCTGCGGTCAGGGTGCCGACCCCCGGGCCGAGCTCGACCACTGGTGCGGAGTCGGCCGGGCCGAGCGCCTCGGCGATGCGTTCGACGATGCTCTCCGATACAAGAAAGTTCTGCGAGAACGAGCGCTTGGCGCGGGCGCCATGCCGTCGAAGCACCCTTCGGGGATCTTCGAACGGCGGTGTGGTCACGCCGCGATCCGGCGGGGCCGTGCGCGGTGCGTGGCCAGCCCCGGACCGACGGGGAGAACTGGCGCGCCGAGCCGACCGAGTCGGGCCTTGGCCTCGCGGAGGCGTCGCTCTTCCCCGCGTCCGTAGACCGTGCTCAACGCTTGGCTCAGGCTCGTGTTGGGCGGGGCCACGAAGCGTCGTGCCTCCGGCGCGAGGAATACCAGCTGGTGGCGATGGGCCCGCGACAGCTTTACTGCCGCTTCGAGCGGTTCGAGGTCGCCGATTCCGTCGAAGTCGGTGATCACCGCGACCGAAGCAGGCTCGCGGTGGGAGCCGGCGGTCCGGCGGATCGCTCCGGCGAGCCCGGGGCCCTTCGCTCCGTCGCGCGGATCCGGGCGATAGGGAAGGGGGATGCCGCGAGCTCGACAAAAGCGCCGAAGGACGCGTGCATGCGACGTCGACGCGAGGACGTCGGAGCGCTTCTGCTCTTCGATGAGGGAACTCTGAACGTGACGGACGAGATTCTGAACATCCCAGCTCCCGTCGCGGCGGGCGAAGTCCACTCCGTCCTGATTTCGGATGTAGCGGCCCACGATGGCGGGAACGTCGTCGTCGTCGACGTCGGTGAGGTCTTGGTCGACCACCTCGGTGGCGGCGAGGAGCGCGTCGTAGATTCGAATCATCTGCGCCAGGTCATCGCGGGGCGGAACATAGTCGAGCACTCGCCCATCCACGGTGATGAGGCCAACCCGGTCACCGGCGTCGATGCCGCGACGACTCTCCGCGGCCGCCAGTTCGATGGCGAAGTCGAGCTTTCGCTTCCCGGGTTCTCCGCCGCGCATGGTTCCGCTGACGTCGAGCACGATCCAGCGTGTCTCCTGAACCTCTTGCTCGACTTCTTTGACCATCAGCTTTCCCGCCCGGGCACTCGCTTTCCATGCGATCGACTTGAACGGGTCGCCGGGCATCAGCTCGCGGAGTTCGTAAAGCTCCGTGCCTCCGCCGCGCCGGCGCAGCACGGTTCGCCCGCTTCGTTCGATGGCTGAGCCGGTAGCGGCCCGAAATGACGAACGCACCCGTGACGCGACGCGAGGCAGGACTTTGATCGCCAGGGGATTGGGAAAGTAGAGCGGCACCGCGAACAGTCCGAAGGGCCCGCGAAGCGACACCGCGAGGCCGTGGAGGACCACCCGACCCACCGCGGGAGCGCGTAGACGAAATGAAAATTCGGTGCGCGCTCGCGGCGGAAGAGACAGCACCGTGCTCCGATCGTCCTCGACGTTTGCGCCACCGGGAACGACCGGCGAAAGACCACCGAGGGTGAGACCGGTCGGTCCACGGTGCCGGATGTAGCAGCGGACCTCGAAGGGCGCGCCCGGCACCACCGCACCGCCGCCGCTCCCCGGATCGCCATGGGCGAGCCACCAGGCGAACTCGAGGCGCTGGCGACGTACCCGCCGACCGAGCGGCATCGTCAGCATCAGCGCCAGGGCAAGCCCGAATAGAATCGCACCACCGAACGCCACGGAGATGCTCGAGCGAGTGCCGATGCCGACCGCGCAAAGCGCGATGGCGGCCACGTAGGCCGCGACCGCCCCAGGCCTTGGAATCGGAAGCACTACCGGCCTTCTCGGCGGTGGGCGACCTGCTCCAGGGCCTGGCGGACGACCCCTTCTCGCTGGGTGCCCTCCATTTCCGCCTCCGGGGTGAGCACCAGGCGGTGCGCGAGGACGGGAACGGCGAGGGCTTTGACGTCGTCCGGGAGCACGTAACCGCGGCCGTAGATGATCGCCCGGGCTCGGGCTGCCTGGATCAGCGCCAGCGACGCCCGGGGCGACGCGCCGAGAAAGAGCCGCGCGTGCTGTCGGGTGAAGGTCGCGAGTCGCACGACGTACTGCAGGACTTCATCCTCGACGTGGATGGTCTTCACCAGCTCCTGCATTTCATGGATCTGGGTCGGGGTAAGAATCGACTGTGGGCTCGGGTGGTCGCCCATGAAGCGGCGAAGGATCGCCTTTTCGTCTTCTTCGGCGGGGTAACCGATCATCAAGCGAATCAGGAATCGGTCGATCTGCGCTTCTGGCAGCGGATAGGTGCCCGCCTGCTCCACTGGATTCTGGGTGGCGAGCACAATGAACGGCGACGGCAGGGTTCGCGTGTCTCCTTCGATGGTTACCTGCTGTTCCTGCATCGCCTCGAGGAGGGCCGACTGCGTCTTCGCCGGCGCGCGATTGATCTCATCGCCGAGCACGACGTGCGCAAACAGCGGTCCCTCTCGAAGCTGGAACGTCCCTTCCTTGGGCGACAATACGTAGGTACCGGTAATGTCGGCCGGAAGGAGGTCCGGAGTGAACTGGATCCGGCGAAACCCACAGCCGAGGGTAGTGGCGAAGGCTTTGACGAGGGTCGTCTTCGCGACCCCCGGGACGCCTTCGAGCAATACGTGGCCTCTCGCAAGGAGGGCGACGAGGAGGAGCTCCGGCACTGCGGGCTGGCCGACGTAGGTCTTTTGTACCTCGGCCACGACGCTCTGCGCGGCCTGGGCCACCCGGGCGAGGGTGTGTTCTTCGATCGAGCGCATCATGGGTTTGATCCGACCCGCTCGAGGATCCGTTCGCCTCGAGCGACAAGCTCCTGGAAGCGAGACGCAAAGACTCCGGGCGGGCCCCGGGGATGGTCCTGCCTTTCCCGAAGATCGTCCAGTGATAGAAGAAGGTTCCTGACCTCGGTGACATCGACATCGCTGAACCCTCGAGCCTTGAGGGCCGAGATGACGTCTTTCAGGAGCGTCCGCTGGTCCAGGCCAAGCCGGCGGACGAGCTCCGCCTCGAGCTCGTACTTGTAGACGAGCGCCGGCTGGAGGAGGTTCTGGTTTCGCTGCTCGAAGTACTGCACCCGACCCACGAAGCCACCGGAGGCGGGCCGAGGGGCGAACATGGCGGCACCCTCGTAGGGAGACTTCCGTGGAATCGATGTGACCGACACCACCACAAAGATGGCGAGGCACACGATCGACATGAAGGTGATCGCGAGGGGCGGCATGTCGAGGGCCGCAAGGTCCGAGAGCCACTGCTGCAGGTCGTAAAATGGCGTGTCCGATCCCGGCTCTCCATAACGTCCGGTGAAGGACGTCGGCGGAGCCACGAGATATATCGTGCCGCTTCGGCCCTCGGTCAGGTAGTGCACGATGTTGCGTACGAAACGTTCGTTGCCTCGGAACTCAAGCATGTTGTTGATGAAGATGCTCGGGTCGCTGATCGCGACCAGCCGGCCCTGGTCGACCGCGCCGGCGAGGCAGAGCGCACTTCCCGACCGATCGAAGCCAAGGATCGGATCGAGCTCACGATGCTCGAGCGCGGTGGGGTGATTGGTGACCACCGCGTTGACGCCCTGGGTCAGGAGATGGGTCGAGGTGGGCTGGGCGAGCGGCAGATTGTGGTTGCCGCGAAGGAGCGAAGGGACGCCGGAGGGGGGAGCGCGACGATGGATCGAGTACACCCGAAGGAGCTGGTCGCCGTATCCAAAGTCGTCGGCGAGGACGATCCGGCCGCCCGCGCGAAGAAAGGCGGCCAGGCTTCGCACCGGCAGCTCGTCGTTCGGGTAGATGATGAACAGCGAGTCGTCGGGAGTGAGGTTCGAGAGATCGACTTCATCGGCGGCGACGACCTGACTCTCGCTCGCTTCTTCTCCCAGGACTGCTTCCAGCGCGTTGAGGCCGTTCCAGCTGTCGGTTCGCAGATAGTCGGGCTGGGCGTGTGCCCAGGTGGGCAATAGGAGTACCCAGCTCAAGAGGGCGGTGGCGGCGCGGACGAAGGCGATCACGTAAGCATTCGAGCAGGGGCGAGAAGATCTCCCGCCGGCGATGGGCTGAGTGTGACGCTCGGGTTGCGAAGTCGCTACGGATTTCCCGAAACCGACCGTTTTTCCTGGCAGACCCTCCATCACCCGACCCTTGGCGATAGTTGTCAGCGTCGGCTCGGATACTTATAGTTGGACCATACTCGGCAAAAGTCTTGCAACCCCTCCGAATGTGATGGAGGAAAGCGGGAATCGGTCCTAGCAGAGCAATGCGGTGCGGTAGGACACAGCAGTGAAATAAGACACAGCAGCGAAGTAGGACACAGCAGCGAAGTAGAACACAGCAGCGAATTAGAACACAGCAGCGAAGTAGAACATCGCGTGGTGAGATAAGAGGCAGCGCGGTGAGGTAGAAGGCAGCGCGGTGAGACAAGAGGCAGCGCGGTGAGATAAGAGGCAGCGCGGTGAGTAGAAGGCGGAGCGCCACAGGAAATCCCCCCTGGAGGAGAGTAGAACCTTAGTGGAGTGTTGAAGGAGCGAAAGAGAAGTTGTTGGACGACGGCCGGAGAGGCTCCTCGCCGTTGGAATTGAGTTTGCGCAGTATTAGTTAACGAATGGTGGTTCCGCTGACATTGAGTGAGCCACCCAAAGGAGAGGCCATGCTGCCCCCGTTCATCATCGAGCAAATCCGGAAGAGAGAGCAGGAAGAACAGGAAGAGGGCAAGGAGCAGCGCCCAGTCCTTGAGCTCCCCATTCCTGGCTCGGTCGATCGCCGGCGCCCCTCCGCACCCGCCGACGAACCCGAGCGCGGCGTCATCATCATCGACTTGCTCGGCTAGAACGCCACGGTCAGCCCCGTACGATCTCGGTCCACCGAGTTCGGATCTCCTCTGGCTCCATGGGTTCTCCGGAGGTGAACGCTCCGGTCGTCTCCCGCGTATTGAATCCGTAGAGCCGGCCCCCGGCCACCCCGATCACCTCACCGTGGACGTCGGTGGCAAGGTCCGAAGCAAGAAAGAGCGCCACGGGCGCCACATGTTCCGCCTCCATCGATCCGCGCCGAATCCGCTGAAAGGTCGGCTGTTCTTCCGTGAGGCGCGTCCGAGCGGTCACCGCGAGGGCGTTGACTCGAATGCCATGGCGTCGAAGCTCCACTGCAGTGCTCCGCGCCAGTCCAAATACCGCGGCGGCGGCGGCGGCCTCCCCGGACCGGCGCGCGGTTCCGAAGTAAGCGCTCGGGCTGGCGAGGAGAACCAGGGAGCCACCCGCCTTTCGCTCCACGAGGTGGCGCGCGGTCGCTTGCGCGAGTTCGAAGGGAGCTTCCACGTGCAGTCGAAAGAACGCACGCAGCTCTTCGGTCTCGGAGCGCAGCAGACTTCGCTCGAGAAGATAGCCGGCCGAAGAAACGACGGCGTCGAGCCGACCAAACCGCCGCACCGTTTCCGCAACGGCGGCGGACGGCTGCCCCGCCTCCGCGAGGTCGAGGGCCATTCCAGCCGCGCCGAGTTCGGTGGCCAGCGCGTCGACCCGGGTGGGGTCACTGTTGGCGCCCAACCGATCGGTTCCCCGATCGACGAGCATCAGTTGCGCGCCTTCTTCGGAAAAGCGCTGGGCGATCGCTCGTCCAATGCCTCCCGCCGCTCCGGTGATCAAGACAACCTTGTCCCGGAGCAACGAGTGCTTTTTGAGGTCGAGTCCTTCGGCCTCGGGCGCTGAGGGCTCTCTCGGGAGGTCGAGTCCTTCGGTCTCGGCGGCTGAGGGCTCTCTCGGGAGGTCGAGTCCTTCGGCCTCGGCCGCTAAGGGCTCCTCCGGGAGTGAATCTTTGGTGGGCGAGTCTTCAGAGGCCATCCGCAAAGCTCAATCGCAAATCGATTCGGTTCTGTTACGATAGGGCTAAGGTAGGAGGGAATCCTACCCGAGCCTTGGATGCCGCATCGTACCCAGTTTGGGCGCTACGAGCTCCTCAGGAAGATTGCCGCCGGGGGAATGGCGGAGCTGTATCTTGCCCGCCAATGGGGGGATGGAGGCTTTTTTCGGGATGTGGTGATCAAGCGGCTCTTCCCTCACATGGCCGAGCACCCGCGCACCCTCGAGATGTTTCAGTACGAAGCACGACTGATCGCGCACCTCGCCCATCCGAACATTCCGCAGGTGTTCGAGCTTGGGTTTGTCGACAACCGCTGGTTCATGGCGATGGAGTTCGTCGACGGCAACACGGTCGCGGACGTGTGGCGACAAGGCGCTCGGTCGGGCTACGTGATGCCCCTTCCGGTGGCGGTCGGGCTCACGCTTCAAATCTGCGAAGCGCTTCACCACGCCCACGAACGGCGTGACCGCGCGGGGCAGCCGCTTCGGATCGTGCATCGCGATGTGACTCCCCACAACGCGATGGTGACGCAGGATGGAGTGGTCAAGCTCATGGATTTCGGCGTGGCGCAGACCGCGGCGAGGAAGGACACCGAAGCGGGGGCGGTCAAAGGCACGTTTTCGTACATGGCCCCGGAGCAGGTCCGGGCCAAGCCGCTCGATAAGCGGGCCGACGTGTTTGCGCTTGCGGTGATCCTCTACGAGCTCACGACCGGGACGCGTCTCTACCGAGGCAACGATGTGCAGATCATGACGCAGATCGTGGAGCAGGATGCGCCACGACCGTCGGCCCGGGTCGCAAACTACCCGCCGGATCTCGAAGAGGTGGTGATGGCGGGGCTTCGCCGGGACCGGAGCCAACGAATTCCGAGCGCAGCTCACGTCGCACTCGCCCTCGAGGACTTTGCGGTTCGCCGAGGTCTGCTCATCGGTCCGCGGGCCCTTGCCCGCTACTACACGCAAGTCTTTCCTTATCAGCGCACCAAAGAGATGGACGTGGCGATGGTCGCGCCCGAAGCCGCTGAGGTTTTCGAGGTGTTTCCGAACGGTGACGACACCGCGGACTGGGCGCCGGTCGGGAACGATGGGGACGACGTTGTCGACTTGATGCCGGTCGGAGAGAGCCTCGATGATCCATCGATCGCGGATGATTTGGCGCTGCTCGAGCCCGAGCCTTCCGGAAGACTGGCGGAAGGAGCTTCCGCGGCGCACCGCGTTCCTGAAGCGCACGATGGCCCCGGGGTGCACCGTGGCGCCGAGGTCCGTGCCCTCGAACCACACAACCCCCTCGAACCACACAACCCCCTCGAACCACACAACGCACACAGTGCCCCCTCCACCATTCCTCCGGCGGCGCCCGATGCGCTGACGTCCCAGGGGTCGAGGGCATCCTCGGGGACGTCCCGCTCGACGATGAGACGATGGACGGCGAGCTCGAGGCGCTCCCGGGGTTTGAAGAAGAGCTTGGCGATCGTCCGGTCGTGCTTCTCGATCAGCCAAAACGAGAAGGAAAGACTGACGGAGACTATCTTCGCGACCTCGAGCGGCGGCTCGAAGCCGACGACTGAGCTCAGCGGTTTCTCTTGCCCTTCTTGCCTCAAGTGCTGCTTGCGCAGAACTGAGCAAGGTTGGGGCAGAGTGTAGCGCCACTTCGTCGTTTCTTGCGAGAACGCTGTGCCGGACTGGTACAGTTGTGTGCCAATGAGGACGCACCGACGGTACGAAGTCGTTCGACGCCTAGGGAGCGGGGCCCCGGGAGGGGTGTTTCTTGTGCGCGACCGGGTCCGAGGCGAGACGTTGGCGCTCAAGCGACTCCACGCGCGAGCGGACGAGCTTCTTCGTGCGAGCTTCGAGCGGGAATTCACCGTGCTCGCGGGACTGTCGTTGCCCGGGGTGAGCCGAGTGATGGACTTTGGTCTCTCGGAACCGGAGGGCTCGGATCCCGGCGGGCCGTTTTTCACCCGTAGCTTCATCGACGGCGACCCCCTCGACGTCGCGCTCACCGGGGAGAGCCCCGCGGTGATCGCTACGGTCATGGCCGAGGTCTGCGCCATTGTGGAGCCGCTTCATCGAATCGGCATCTCTCACGGAGACCTCAAGCCGGCCAACATCATCCGCGATGGGAGCGGCCGCCCCCACGTGATCGACTTTGGCCTTGCCCGCGTGTCCTACGATTCGGTGGGTCAGCGGGGCTCAGGCACGCCGGCCTACATGGCGCCGGAGCTCCTCCGCGGCGAAGTGTCGTCCGCCGCGGCGGATGTGTACGCGCTCGGGGCGACCATCTTTAAACTCGTTACCGGCCACGCACCGCTCGAGGAGCAGGGCGACCGAGGACTCGCCGCGCGTCTCGCAGGGGAGCTTCCCCGATCCGATGACGCAGGCCCCGACGCGACCCCGCTTCTCGAAGTCGCACTCAAGGCGATCGCCCCGGATCCGCTGGAGCGTCTGCCGGCGGTGGGTGAACTTCGAGCCGCACTGCAGGAGCTTCTGCCGGGGGCCGGTCCGGAGGTGGTGGGCGGATGGGTGACGCCCAAGCCACGGGGCCACGAGGACGTGCTCGCGCAGCTCGACGTCAAAGTCAGCAAGCGCCTGTCCCGAGGAAGCGGTGAGCAAGCCGCGCTGGTGGTGGCCGGTGAGGCGGGCGCGGGCAAGAGCACGCTCCTCCGAGAGCTCACCTGGCGCCTTCAAGTCCGAGGAATCCGAGTCATCGAAGTGGGGCCGTCGAGCGGCGACGCCCTTGGCCCGCTTCGCGCGATCGCAGCCCAGGCGGCCGCGTACGGGGTCGAAGGAGAGGCCCTCCCTTCGGACACCCACACCGCGGATGCCTTGGTCGAAGCGTTCATCCGAGGACTGCAGGAGGTGGCCGCGTCCGGACCGACGGTGCTGCTGGTCGAGGATCTGGACATGACCGAGCCGGTGGTCGGTCGTGCGCTTCGTTCGGCACTGCACGCGTCGGGCTGCGAGGAGGTGGCGCTGGTGGCGACCGCGCGGGACCGGCACGCGGCGGCGCTCACGGAACTCGGCGCCAAACACGTGATCTCGGTTCCCGCACTCGATGTGCCGGATGTCGCCGCGCTCGTCGCCGACACGCTCGGCGCGGTGGACGCAGGCGTGGTGCGAGCGCTTCACAAGAAGACGCGGGGAATCCCAGGAGCCATCGTTGAAGGCCTCGCGACGCTTCGCGACCAGGGCACTCCCACCCAAAAGGACATCAAGGCGCTCCGCATTCACGCGGGGGAGTCGGCGTCGCGGGCTCGCCTCGCCGCGATCGGAGCCGAGGGTCGCCCCCTCGTCGAAACGATCGCGGTGGCGCCCGTGCCGGTACCGGAGCTTCTCGTGCGAGACCTCCTCGGCATCGACGAAGCGCAGGTTCAGCGTGCCCTCTCGTCGGGACTTCTCGAGCGCGTGGGCGGCGACCTCGTTCTCGCCGATCGAGGTCTTGCGGCGGTGATCGGGGACGACCTAACTGCCGAAGAAGCGGAAGCCCGCGTTCGCGCGATCGCCGACCACCCGCGCGCGAAAACCCTTCCGCTAGCCCACCGGGCGCAGCTCGCGGTGGCGGGCGACGACGGCGAAGGAATCCTCGCCCTGGCGTTCGATGGAGCGCTCGAGCTCCAGGCCCTTGGGGCGACCACGGGCGCGATCGCTCTTCTCGAAGCGTTTGCGAAGCGAGTGTCGAGCCAAGAGGCCCAGCCGGCGCTACTCCTCCTTTCCCGCCTTCACTACGACCTTGGACGTTATCAGGACGCGTCGGCGGTGGCTCGCGAAGCAATGGCCGCATCGAAGGAGCCCGATTATGTTGCCGAGGCTGCTATTGTGGCTGGTCGGGCCTTGGTTTCCGCGGGGGACTACGACGCCGCGATGGACGTGCTCGGTTCGATCGGCGGCGACGTCTCAGCGAAGTTTCAGGCGGTTGCCCTTCGGGAACGGAGCAAAGCCGCGCTCGCCCGGGGCGACTACGATGGCGCGGAGTCGGCGGCCATTGCCGGGCTGGAGCGCGCGGAGTCGGATGACCCGGTCCGGGTCGAGCTCCTCACGTCGGCGGGGTTGGTCGCCACCTATCGCGGAGACCATGAGACCGCGCGGGGACGCTACCAGGAGGCGCTCACGCTCGCGCATGCCACCGGTTCCCGGCGCGACGAGGCGCGGGTGTTCACGTGCCTTGCGATCGATCATCAGCGCGCCGGCGACTACAAAAAAGCGCGAGAACTCCACACTCGATCGCTCGAGGTCGCGCGGGAACTCGACGACATCGGCAGCATGGCGACGTTTTCGCTCAACCTCGGCACCATCAATCAGATCATGGGGGAACCGTCCGTGGCCGCGTCGCACTACGAGACGGCGGCCAAACTTGCTCGCCGTGCCGGTCGGGCGCCCACCGATGTTGTCGCGCGTTGCAATCTCGCGAATCTCCATATCTATCTCGGCCTCTACGAGCGGGCGCGGATCGAAGCTGACGAAGCGTTCCACGACGCCGAAGAGTCCGGGATGAGGGCTGCCGCCGCCCAAGCCACCGGACTTCTTGGTGACGTGGCCGCGCGAAGCGGCGACGTCGATGCGGCGCTCACCCGTTATGACGACGCGATCGGGCGGTACCGGAGCCTTCAGCAGGATCGGGAGGTGGCTGAGATTCTCCTCGATTCGGCCGAGTGTCTTCTCGACCGAAACGGGCCGGCCGATACTTCCGCCGCCGTCAGTCGTCTCGCGGAGGCGCGAACGATCTTCGAAGAAGAGAAGATCGAAGACCTCTCGGGCCTCCTTCGGATTCTCGTGGCGCGGGCCCGCGCCGAAACGGGGGATCCGGACGGCGCGGTCGGGGAGCTGGAGGACGTTCTCGGAGAAGCCCGCCGCGCGGGCGACCGCGAGCTCGAGTGGCAGGCGCTGGCGTCGCTCGGCCTGATGAATGCGATGCGAGGGGCTGACTTCGTGTCCCGTCGACAGGATCAGGAGGCGATGGAGGTCCTCGAGTCGATCGCTACACGCCTTCCTCGCGATCACCGGGAAGCGTTTTGGCACGACCCTCGGCGCCGCGTGGTTCGCGTGCGCCTGAGTGCAAACCAGATGGGCCAGAGCGCCCTTTCGGTGTCGCGGCTCACGATGGGGGAGTCCACGTTTCAGCGCGCGGGCCTCGAAGCGCGAGCGGCACGACTCCTCGAACTGATCAAGCGGCTGGCGAGCGAGCGCGACGTCGACCGTCTTCTCGAGCGGATCACCGACAGCGCGGTGGAGCTCGCCGGCGCTGAGCGCGGCTTCGTTCTCCTCGTGCAGGAAGACGGATCCCTCGAGGCGCGGACGATTCGCGACGCGGGAACCAATCCCGCCGACCCTCATGTCGCGTTTAGTCAGTCCATCGCGGAGGCGGTGCTCATCGACGGCGAACCGATCGTGACGATCGATGCCGGAGACGATAGCCGGCTGAGCGAATACATGTCGGTGCACAAGCTGATGTTGAAGTCCGTCGCGTGCTTGCCGATTCGGGGACGCTCGGGAACGGTCGGAGTCCTGTACTTGGAACACCGGATGCGGCGTGGACGATTCGACGAAGGCGACGTCGATCTTCTGTTTGCGTTTGCCGACCAGGCGGCGATCGCCCTCGAAAACGCCCGGCTCATTTCCGAGAACGAACGCCGCCGCGCCGAACTTGAAGCCGCGAACGCTGAACTCGCGGAGGCGAAGGCGCAGATCGAGCGAGTGCTCGTGGCGCGGACCGCCCAGCTCGAGGCGGCGAAGCAGGAGGTCGACCACGCCCGTCAGCAGCTTCGGGGGAGCTACAGTCGGCACGGGATCGTCGGCGCGAGCGATGCGATGCGCCGCGTCTTTGCGATCATCGACCGAGTGAGGGAGACCTCGGTGTCGGTGGTCATCCAGGGCGAAAGCGGGACTGGAAAGGAACTCGTGGCCCGCGCGATCCACTACGCCGGTCCTCGGGCGAAGGGGCCGTTCGTGGCGGTCAACTGCGCCGCGATTCCTGACGCGCTCCTCGAGAGCGAGCTCTTCGGTCATGTGCGCGGCGCGTTTACCGGTGCGGATCGAGACCGGCAGGGGGTTCTTGCCCAAGCCTCCACCGGTACGCTTTTTCTCGACGAGGTCGGCGACATGCCGCCGAAGATGCAGGTCGACCTTCTACGGGTGCTGCAGGATCGGAAGGTGCGACCCGTGGGAGGCCAGGAGGAGCAGGAAGTGGACGTGCGGGTGATCTCGGCGTCCAACAAGTCACTGACGAAGCTGGTGGAGAACAACGAGTTTCGCGAAGACTTGTTTTATCGACTCAATGTGGTGGAGATTCGGCTCCCGCCGCTTCGCGAGCGTCGGGGCGACATTCCGCGTCTGACCGATTTCTTTCTCGGTCGGTTCGCCAAGCGCGACGGCGCGCCGCCGAAGCGCCTGTCCAAAGACGCGCAGCGACGGCTCGGTGAACACTCGCTTCCTGGCAATGTTCGCCAGCTCGAACACGTGCTTCTCAACGCGTGGGTGATGGTGGAGGGCGAGATCATCGAAGCCGATGACCTTGCCCTCGAAGAAGGCCACACCACAGTTCGGTTGGTGCCCACTCCCGCCACGAGCGAGCGACCCCCACAGACCTATGGCGACTTTAAGGCAGACGAGAAACAGCGGATCCTCGCCGCACTGGAGGAACACAACTGGAACCGCGTTCAAGCGGCGAAGGCCCTCGAGATGCCGCGGCGCACGTTTTATCGGCGGCTCAAGGAGTATGACATCCTCTGACCGGCTCTCGTGTCGGTGTGCGTCATTGTGTGTCGATATGAGGCTGCGAGAGCAGGTGGGATTTTGGCGTCGAGTGCAAACCTGTCCTGGCATTGGCCATGCATTCCGTTTGAGTATGGGCATGGTGGAGCGGATTTGGAGACGGGTCCTTTGGGTTCTCGGGCTCTCGTTGGGCCTTTCGGCGTGTCTCGCCCAACCCCAGCCTCAGCCGCCTCCCTTCAGCGACGGCGGCCGCGATGCAAGCGTCTCCGACGCGGCGGGTTTCGACTCGATGGTGTTCCCCGACGCCTCCGCCGACGCGAGCGCTGACGCGATGGTCGACGGCGGCGACGGCGGAATGGACGGCGGCGACGGCGGAATGGACGGCGGCGACGGCGGAATGGACGGCGGCGTTGATGCGGGGGATGGCGGCGACGGCGACGTAGGTCCAGACGTGGCAATCGACGGTGGGGATGGCAGCATCAACACGCGTCTCGACGGCGGTTGAGCCTCCTCGTCGATACTCGCGGTCCGTGCAAGACTGCACAAAGGACCGCGCAAGATGTAGGGAAAATGAGGGGGTGGCCTGTACGAGGAAGGCGCCTTCGTCCCCAAGCGTCGACGGGAACTTTCGGTAGAGATGCGTGGAACCTGCTAGCCTGTTCGGGTGCGCTTCGCGGCCCTATCGATCTGGCGAATGAGAGTTCCTAGGGATCGCGGTCGGACCCTAAGCCATCGATGGGCACCGACAACAGCCAGCTCCCCCGTTGGCGATTCTCCCTCAGGACCCGTTCGGCGGCGATCTCTCGGGTCGATGTGCGGACTTTTGCTGGTGCTCTTGCTTGCCCTCCTCGTGGGGGGGTGTCCGCGTGAACCGCAGGAGCCCGAGCGCGCCGACGCAAGCGCATGCGTCGAGCTCTCCGACTGCAACGGGGGCCTCGACTGCGCGGCAGAGCCGCTGAGAGCGTGCGTCGACGGTCGATGCGAGCGAACCGCGTCCCTCATTGTTCCCTGCATCGGCTTTGACGCCGGCCCCTAGAGCTCATCTGCACAGTCCCCGGGGCCGCTCCGCGGCTTCCACCCCTCAGCGGTCAAGGCCAAGGCCGCGACACCAAACGAAGTCCGCGATTACTGCCATCCTCGCGGACGCTTTAGCGCTTCCACCGATCGGTTGCGGGGAGGGGGTGGAGACGAGCTCCAGCCCTCCAAGGAAGACTTGTTCCTCCCCATTCCGGCGTGAAACGCCTCCATGGGTCCCCCTTCCGGTTCCGCGAGCTCGGCTCGCGTGTCGCGTCTTCGACGCGCCATCTGCCCAGCGCGCACTCCGAAATCCTTCGGCTTTCGTCGTAGTTTCAGTTCAGAAAGCGAACCCCACTCAAGACGTGGGTTCGCTGGCCGTGGCCGCCGGCGCGTCGCCGCTCGCCGGTGGGGCGTCGCTCTCTGGCTGGGGGGAGGGCGCCGAGTCGGCCTCGTCTTCGGGCGCTTCGCCCGGTCGTCGATAGTCGGGCCGTTCCCCCGGCCGCGACCAATCGACCCAATAGGTCCGACGCTCGCGTGCATCGAGGTGCACGAAGCTGCTCCTCGGGTAGTACCCAACTCCGGCCTGACTCAACCCTCGGCAGTAGTCCCGGAGCGCGGTATTGGGGACCCCACGAACGCGGAAATCGATGGCCCGACCCATCGTGTGTTTGCTGGTCGCCCGGGTGTAGCCCCGGGCGGCTCGAAAACCACTGACCACGTACAACGTGCGGCCCCCAAAGTGATCCGAAACGTTCGCCAGCATGGCGAGAAGCCTCCGATGTGGCCGAAGTCTCCGGTTGCGTTCGCGGCCCTGCATGAGCGGAGACAACCGTTCCATCGCTGCGGATCGAACGCGTCCGCGCCGGTCGACAAACCGCATGCGAAGCCGTTGACCGGACTGCATGCGCACAAGCTCCACCACCCCGGGATGGCGAGGCTCCCCCCAGCGTCGCTCTGCGGCGCGCCGCGCCGAGGCCGGCGCGAAACCCGGCAACATGAGCCGCTGGCCCGCTTGCAGGCGGTCTCCCCGAAGCCGATTGGCTCGCCGGAGTGCATCGGTGGTCACGTCGTGTCGTCGAGCGATCGTGCTCAAGGTGTCGCCCGGGGCGACGAAGATGACTCCGCGATCGGGGATCGTGAGCCGTTGGCCCGGTCGAAGCGCATCGCGGGGCCCCAGCCGGTTCGCCGCCCGGAGGGTGTCGACGGTCACGCGATGGCGCCGAGCGATCCGCGCCAATGTGTCGCCGGCGCGAACGGTGTAGGAACGCTCCGCGGCGAGTGGCCCGGGAACGAGCGAGAGCCCGAACATCACCAGGGCGGCGAGCAGGAAAGCCAGAGCGCGGGAAGGCACGACCCGCGAGTATTGCGCGGCGGGGCGAACGATCAAGCCGTTGCCATGGCCGGGCCGTCCCGACGGCGCGGTCGATGGCTTCGATCGACGGCTTCGTTGGCGACCAAGACACCGTTTTTTTGCGCTCCGTCGTGGGAAGACCGACACTTGGGGCGAGGACGTTTGGCTCCTTGAAAACCGAGAGGGATGCGGGTCGATGCAGGCACTTCGATCGATCCGCCGAGACGTTTTTGTTGGCGTCGAGATCGACGAATTTAACATAATTTATACTTAACTTTGCGGTGAATTATTCACTATTGCTTGACCACCCTGGGAAAGCATCCATAACCTTCGTATCCTCCACGGAGGCGGCGGTGTGCCGTCTCAAAGGGCATGGAACACGACCAGAAAGCCACCACCAACCCCCGCGGGTTGGCCAGGGATGACGGAGGGGACACGCGCACTGCGTCGTCCAACGGTTCCGTCACGAATCGCATCCAGGGTGGCACGAGTGCGGAACGACCCGGCGCTGAACGTGCAGACACTGTGCGAGCACACGCGGGCCGAGCAGATGCGGGTCGAGAACCCAGTGCAGCCGACGCCCGCGAGGGTTCGGAGGTTCGTTCAAACGAGCCTTCGAACGACTCTGCACCTGCAGACATCGCATTGCCGAAGAGTGGGGACACTGGAGCGGCATCGGGTACGGCGCCCGCGAAGATCAAAGCAAAGAAGAAAGGCAAAAAGCCCAACAACGTCCGGCGGATTCGAATTGAGCGGATGATGAGTAAGGCGGAGCTTGCCCGGCGTGCAAACCTCTCGGTGTTGACGATCGATCGTGTCGAGAAGGGTTTCGGGTGCCGCATGGATACAAAGCGGAAGATTCTCGAGGCCTTGGGTTTGAGCCTCGCAGACCGCGTTCGCGTGTTCGGCGAGGAGGAGTGAATGCGCGGTAATGGCTTCCGAGGGCAAGAACTTGGTTGGGGTCGACATCGGGTCGAGCTCGATCAAGGTCGCTGAAATCAAAGAGGGCCGTGGCGGCCAGCGGAGCCTCGTTCGCTTCGCGCTTCACCCGTTGCCCGCACAGACCATCGTCGATGGTCACATCATGAACTCCGGTGCGGTCGTCGAGGGCCTCGAGAAGCTGTTTCATCGGGTAAAACGCCGCGATGTGGCCCTGCGGGCGAGCGGACACAGCGTGATCATCAAAAAGATCACGATGCCGCTCATGACCCGGGCGGAGCTCGACGAGCAAATCAGCTGGGAGGCCGAACAGCACATTCCCTTCGACCTCCAGGACGTGCACATCGACTATCAGGTCCTTCACGAGCGAACCGAGCAGGGTCAGATGGACGTTCTCCTGGTGGCGGCCAAGAAAGAAGAGATCAGCGATCTGACCAACTTGGCGATCGAAGCACGACTCCGACCCAAGGTCGTCGACCTCGACGCGTTCACTGTACAGAACGTGTTCGAGACCGCCTTCGGCGCACCCACTCCCGACGACACCGTCGTGCTGATTCATGTGGGTGCCTCCCTCACCACCATCAACATCCTCTCGGATGGGACGACCGCCTTCACGCGCGACATCGCAAACGGAGGGCAGTCGATCACCGAAGAGATCCAGCGGCAGCTTGGAATCTCGCAGGAAGAAGCCGAGGCCTACAAGCTCGGCGGCGATGGACGCGGTATCGTTCCTAAAGAGGTGCCGGAGATTATCAATCAGGTGGTCGAGGGCTTGGCCGGCGAAATTCAGCGGTCGCTCGATTTCTACCTGGCGACGAGCGGTGACCGAGCGATCTCTCGCATCTACTTGTCGGGAGGCACCGCGAATGTTCAGTCGCTCCTGGACGCGATCGGGCAGCGCGCGGCGGTGAACGTCGAGCTCCTCGACCCGCTGCTCGTTGCGCCGCCCGCCGCCAAATCGGTCGACCCGATGGCCCTTCAGGGTCGAACCGCCCAGGCGGTGGTGGCGTTCGGCCTTGCGCTCCGAAAGGAGAAGGAACGCCGATGATTCGGATCAATCTTCTGCCGACCGCCAAGAAGGCGACTCGGGTCGGAAGTCCTACGCAGACGAGCTCGGTGCCGTGGGGCGTGGGGGCGTTCATCGGAGTTCTGCTCTGTGCAGTGGTGATGCTGGGCATCTACTTCTATTACGGCACCGAGTTGGATGCGGCGCAGAGCCGGAACACCACCCTTCAGAATCGGATCACCGAACTCGAGGCGCAGAGCGCCGGCCTCGAAGAGCTCCGTTCCCAGCTCGAGGACAGCAACCGACTCCTCGAGCTCGTCGACGAGCTGAATCGGGCCAAGCTGGGTCCGACGCGGGTCCTCATGGAGCTCTCTCGCATCCTGAGCGAAAACGGTGGGCCGACCATCGACCCGCGCGAGTACGAGCGCATCCGGCGGGAGAACCCGCTCGCCGGCTACAACCAGTCCTGGGATCCGAAGCGCCTCTGGCTCACCTCGTTCGAGGAAGAGAATCGGTCGTGCCGCATCAAGGGTGTTGGCAAGACCAACGATGATGTGGCCGAGTTCCTTCGACGGTTGATCTTGTCCGATGTGTTCGAAGGCGTATCTGCGCCGCGGACCGAGGAGATCGTGGACCAGGAGAGCCAGTTAACGCTCATCGGTTTCGACCTTACGTGCCGGGTGGTGTACTGATGGCCGACGCTCAAAAAGCCACCTCCTTCGCGGACCTTCCGGTCGCCGTCAAGCTCCTGCTGGTCTTGGTTGGCATCGGCCTGGTGGCCGTGGTGATGTACTTCGCGCTCCTCAAGCCGCGCCTCGAAGAGATCGACAACGCGGAGGGCTATTACTTTCAGCTGACCGAGCAGGAGGCGGCGGCGACCGCGCGTCAGCAGGAGTTCCTCGAGCTGACCGATGAGCTCACCGCTCGACAGGCGCAGGATCGGCAGAATCGCCGGGTGCTCCCCGAGGAGCCGGAGATCGCGGCGTTTCTCCAGGACCTCAACGGTCGAGCGGAGCTGAGTGGCCTTCAGATTCGGCTCGTGGAGCCTCGGCCCGAGGAGCCACAGGCCCTCTACGTGCGAATCCCCGTGAGCCTCAAGCTCAGGGGTCGTTTTCATCAGCTCGCCAAGTTCTTCTTCAACATCAGTCGGGTGGAGCGCGCGATCAACATGGAGAACGTTCGCCTCACCGAGCCTGCGATCGAAGGGGAAGAGGTGCTTTTGGAGGCCGACGTGATGGCGACGACTTTCCGGCGCCTCACGGAAGAAGAAGTCGCGGCCCAGTCTGCGACCGCGGAGCCCGCCCAATGATGCGTCGATTCCTGCAGGGAGCCGTGTTGAGCGGCGTGAGCCTCTTGGCCTTTGGCTGTGACGATCCGATTCAAACCGGACCGGCACCCACCGCGCCACTCGCCACCGTCGATCCGAACGCAGCGACGCCCGCGGAAGGAACGACTCCGGAGGGCGAAGGCGAAGACTCAGTGCTTCGGAACTACCAGGACGAGGACTTCCTTGAGTCGCCCGGCAATCGGGATCCCTTTCGGAACTATGCGGTCACCTTTCGCGCGCGCAACGACGACCGGCCGGTTCGAGAAAATGTGATCATGCCGAATGTGCCCGTCGACAGCATGCGGCTCTCGGCGATCATCACCGGGACCGCGATTCCTCGGGCGATGCTCGTCGACCCGGAGGGCGTCGGTCACACCGTGCGCCGAGGGGACTACGTGGGACGACCGGAGGTCGTGCAGACGGCCGGTGAAACGCAGATGCCGGTGACGTTGAACTGGCGGGTAGAGCGAATCCGCGATAACGAGGTCGTGATCAGCCGGGACGATCCGACAGCGGCGGACCGGCCGCCGCTCACGCGGGTGATTCCGCTTTATGACGAGACCGAAGAGCGTCCCTAAGCGAAGCTGACCAGAGCCAGACGCTCGAGGTGGATTCCGCCGCGAGCGACCACGCGTGTGGCCTGGCTAGGTTGTCGCCAGGTGCCCAAGGGTGCGGAAGGCGAATGCATCATCGGCGGCCAAGCGGATCGACGCCAGGCTGATCGATGAAGGGTCGTTCGATGCGGGCTAGTAGAGCAGCCAGCCTAGCGACATCTTGCCTTTCGCGTTCTGCCGCTGGCGACGATCCGGGGTTGCCGGGAGCGGGCCTGCGCGGGGGATGGGTTGCGAGCGGCAGGGCGCGCGGGTGATCTCAGCGACCATCGAGCACGTCAGTTTTTTGCGATCTCGCCTCGCCGCGTTCGACCATAGCGTTCGGATATGCAAGGAGCCTCCATGTCTCGTACCCGCATCCTTTCAGCGGCCACGTTTTGTCTCGCGCTGCTGGCAACCCTTCCGGCGTCGGCCGACCCGCCGGTCATCGAGCGGGTATCCCTTCAGGGCAACGGTGGTCGAGCGAGCATCGCGATCGAGGGTCGCTTCGACGCTCCCGAGTACTCGGTGCGGGCGAGGGACGGGGGAACCGTGCTCGTGATCGAGGTCCCTGGGGCGAGCTTACCGAGCGATGGCATCGAGTCCTCGGGCCGAAGTCAGCTCATCGGGAGCGTGACCGCGAGCACCAATGCCCGCGGCGTCCGCGTCCAGATCGCGTTGAGCCGGGCGCTCCAGTACCGCGCGCGGGCGAGCCGAAACCGAATCACCGTGGAGCTCCAGCCTCGGTTTCAGAACGACGGCGCCAATGCCGAGCCTTCCGGTGCCCCGTCGATTCGCTCAGTGCACGTAGAACGCCGCGATGGCCGGGACCGGGTGGTCGTGGATCTCGATCGGTCCGCGGCGTTCCGGCTGGTGCGCGGTGACGACAGCGAAAGCCGCCTCGAGATTCGAGATGCGGCACTGACCAACGCGGTCCGTCGCGCGATCGATGGCCGCCCCGGGTCGCCCCTTCGGCGCGTTGCGGTCCGGCAGGCCGACGACCGGGTGGTGCTCCGAGCCGAGCAGCGTCCGGGCACGCGGGTCACCGCGATTCGTGAGGGGGAGCGGATCGTGTGGATGTTCACCGGCCCCGACACCCGCTCTCGGAGCACCACGGTCGCGCGAGAAGAAGCGATCGAGATCGGCGAGAGCGAGCCGATGAACACTGCGATGGCCGCGGCGTTCCTCAGCGATGTGCCGCTTCAGGTTCGGAGCGCACGGAGCCGGCGTCGATATAGTGGCCGGCGCATCGACCTCGACTTCAAGGACGCAGACATTCACAACATTCTCCGCCTCCTCGCCGAAGTGGGGAACGTGAACATCGTCACGAGCGACGAGGTCACCGGAACAGTCACGATTCGCATGCGAAATGTGCCTTGGGATCAGGCCCTCGACGTGATCCTCCAGGCGAAAGGCCTCGGTCTTGTCCGCCGGGGCAACCTGATCCGGGTGGCGCAGCTCGAGACGTTGGAGAAGGAGCGCGAAGCCGCGATCGCTCGCCAAAAACAGATCAAGACACTCGCTCCCCTCGAGACCCGGCTCGTTCCGGTCTCCTACGCAACCGCCGAAGACCTTCAGCCGCGGGTCGCCGAGCTTCTCAGCGAGCGAGGCACGGTCTCCGTGGATGAGCGCACCAATGTGCTGATCGTTCGAGACATCCTCGAAAACCTCGACGACGTCGAGGAACTCGTCCGCACCCTCGACACCCAGACCCCCCAGGTTCTGGTGGAAGCTCGGATCGTCGAGGCGACGTCCCAGTACAGTCGCGATGTTGGCATTCAGTGGGGGGGCGACGTGACCCTCAACAGCGCCACCGGCAATCCGACGGGTCTTGCATTCCCGTCCAATGTCGGGATCGTCGGCGGAAACTTCGACCAGGACACGCCTACCGGAGGTCTTTCGCCGGTACAGGGAGTGGTCACTCCGCCAAACTTTGCCGTCAACCTTCCGGCGATCACCGGAACCGGCCAGGGCGGCGCCCTCGGTCTTACCTTCGGATCCATCGGCGGCGCCGTGAACCTCTCGGTTCGACTGAGCGCGGCCGAGTCCAATGGCGTTGTCCGAATTGTGTCTTCGCCCCGCATTCTCACCCTCGACAATCACGAGGCACATATCGCGCAGGGCACGTTGATCCCGTACTCCCAGGTTAGCGCACAGGGCGTTCAGACCGCGTTCCAGGAGGCCCGCCTCGAGCTCCGGGTGCGGCCCCACGTGACGAGCGACGGCTCGGTCGCGATGCATGTCGCGGTGACGCGGGACGAACCCGACTTCACGAACACTGGCCCCCGAGGCGATCCCACGATCCTCCAGCGCGAAGCGGAAACCGATCTTCTCATCCCCGATGGCCACACCGCGGTGATCGGAGGGATCTACACCCGCAACACGGGTCGCACGGTGAACCAGGTGCCGTTCTTCGGCGACATTCCGATCCTGGGCGTGCTGTTCCAGCGACGACTGGTGCAGGACGATCGGAACGAGCTTCTCATCTTCCTTACCCCGCGCATCGTGAACCGGGCCGAGGCGCTCCGCGAGTAGGGTACCCACGTGTATGGTAGCGTTGGCCCCATGCCGCGTCCGTTGCAGGAAAGTCCCTTGCGCTACCTCTCGCTTCTTCTCCTTGTTGTTCTCGGCTGCGGAGAAACCGAACCCAGCCAGCCGTCGGACGACCCGGGTTCCGAAGAAGCGGACCCCGCGGAAGAGCCGTCGGCGTCTCTAGCCCCCGTCGAGGAACAGGCGCCCCGCTACGCGCTTCACGAATGGGGCCTCCTCCAGGTGACGAGGGGAGAAGGCACCGCGCTCCTTCGCACGGGTGCGGGGAGCTTTCCCGCTCCGCGTCCCACCCCGGTGGCCGTCCCCACGATCATGAATCGTCCCGCGGCGGCTCGCGCGCCGGTGGTGTATGCGCACCTTCTCGACGACGGGCCGGTGGCCTTCGAGCTCCGCGTGCAGCAGCGCTCGGGAACGATCGTCGAACACTATCCCGCGGTCGGCACCGAGAACGGGCGCGTGGAGTGGAGCGTCCGGGCTCGGGCCGGCTCCTGCGATCCGGAGGCTTATCCTACGGTCGAGGACCCACGCTGTGAAACCCCCGACGGCCTCTGCGAGCTTGCCGAACTCGAGCGCTACGAGACTGCCGACGGCGCATGCCTCGAGGTCGAAGGCAAGACTTTCGACCACCTGTTCTATCGAGGCGAGCTTCCGGAGGTCGAACTTCCCGTGGGGGTGGCCCTGGAGGGCGAAGAGCTGGTGGTGCGCGGCGAAGCGGGGAGCGTCCTTCAGCTCTCGCGAAATGGCGCCGCGGTTCGCACCGCGGTGTTCGAGATCAGCCCTGAAGGTGTCCGCGTGCCTCGGCGTCCTTCCGAGGGCGATGCGGCCGAGGGACAGGCGTGGATCGACCGCGTCCTGACCGCAAGGGGCCTTACCGACAACGAACGAGCGGCGTTTCGCCGGGCATGGGATCGCTATCTCTTTGGCGGCGAGGGGGAAGGGGAGCCTGTTCAAACGGACCCGGCCCGCGGCGCTCACCGGCCGGTGCGGGACGGGTTGCTGTATGTGCTTCCCGATTCGGGGGCGGTCTCGAGCCTCGAAGCGACCCCACCGCCCGCCGAGGTCCGCCGTGCGATCGTGGTGCTGGTCGATCTGCGCCTCCGCTGAGGTCCCGTGCGCGAAGCCGCCCTACCTTCGGAACAGCACCCCTACTCCGATCTGCCGCCGCTCAAGGAGGTCGAGCTGTATCGGCGGCGCGAGTGGGTGTTCCTCGTCCTCTCGGGCCTATTTCTAGGCACGCTTGCGATGCTCAATATCTTGGGCATCAGTCGCTTTATCGACCCGTCGTTTTCGATCGGCGGGGCGAAGATTCCAATTCCGGCATTGGCGGTGGGCGTGCTTCCCTATCCGGTGACCTTTCTTTGCACCGACTTTATCTCTGAGCTCTACGGACGGCGCCGCGCGAATCAGGTCGTGTGGATGGGCCTCGTGCTGAACGTGTGGGTGATGTTCGTCCTGTGGCTGGGGGGAGCGCTCCCTCGCGCGCCGTGGCAGGAGGACGACACCGTGTTCATGGAGATGCGAACCCTCGCCTTCGCAGCGGTCGGCGCGTCGATGGTGGCCTACCTCGCTGCGCAGTTCATCGACGTCCATCTGTTCCATTTCTGGAAGCGGCTGACCCGCGGCCGGCACCTCTGGCTCCGGAACAACGGCTCGACGCTGGTGAGCCAGGCCGTCGACACGATCGCGGTCATCCTCGTGACCTACGCGGCCGGGGGCATCGTGGTCACCGCTGACGAGACGGTGATCGGCAAGCTGGGTGGCCTTATCCTCGCGGGCTACGTGTTTAAGCTCCTCGCCGCGCTCATCGACACCGTGCCGTTCTACCTCGGATCCCGAGCCCTGAGCCGATATCTCCGCCTTCCCCCGCCCGGGAGCCCCATCGAGGACGAAGTCGACGATCCGGCGTCCAACCCGGCGTGACCTGGGGCCATTTCAGCCCCAGATGGCGATATTGTCGAGTCCACCACGTATGTGGTCTCGTAGGTGACTGTGAGGTGACGTCTTGGAAAGTCGTGCTACCCTCGGGTGCTTAGTTTCATGGGGCAAAGGGTTTGCCCTTTTCGTTCGGTTTTTTCGAACGGTACCGGTGGAGGGTTCTCGTATGGGCACAAGGCGGCTTGTGGTAGGCCTTGGCGCGGCGTTGGCGTTGGCGAGCGTTTGGGTCGTCGGCGCAGCCAACGCCACCGTGATGGAGGAGGCGAGCCTCGAGGAGCTCATCCTCGAAGCCGACGCGATCGTGGAGGGTCGGGTCGAGCAGAACCGCGTCCAAATGCACCTCGAAGGCGGCGCCTTTGTTCCGCACACCTTGACGACGGTCAAGGTCTCCCGGTGGTTCAAGGGGAACCGGGTCGAAGATCGGTTGACGATTCACGAGATCGGGGGCGTGCACCAGACCGGCGGGATGTGGATCGATGGGACCCCACGCTACGCGGTGGGTGAAGAGGTGGTGGTGTTTCTCCGGCGCGACCCCGCTTACCCCAACGACTATCGGACCCACGGCATGGTTCAAGGCAAGTTCGTCCTCACGCGTGGCCTTCCGGGAGTTCCCGATGTGGTGCATCGCGACACCGAGTCGATTGCATTCGCCCGCTGGACCGAAAACGGGATGACCCTCGAGCACGGCTACCAAGAGCCAGCGGCAGCTTACGAGGTCTTTTCGAGCTACGTGGAGCACATACTTGCGCTTGGCTCGACCTCGAACGACCGCGGAGATGACCGATGAAGCCGCTTGTCGCCGCCATCGTCGTCCTTGCGGTGACGGCACCCGCGAGTGCTTGGAATCCGATCGACGGTCGACGGCCCGTGTGGTGTGGTCCCGCGCAGTACTTTCTAAACCAGGCGGGCTCGGCCGACCTTGGCTTCGCGACCACCGAGGCGGAAGTCAATCGAGGCATGCAGGACTGGGCGCTTCAGGCGTGCACTGGCCTCACCTCGACCTACCAGGGAACCACCGACCGCACGGCCGGGGTGTACGAGGGGACCCCCACGATCAGCTGGAGCGAGAGCGGCTGGCGCCACGATGCTCGCGCGATCGGAGTCACCGGTCCGACGTGGACCGTCGGTGGGGGCGGGGCCTGCATTCGTGAGGCCGACATGGACATGAACGGCGTCAACTACAACTGGACGACCAACTCCGGCAGGTTCCAGGACGTGAACGCCTATTCGATCATCCTTCACGAGGGCGGCCACTACTACGGCCTGGGCCACTCCAACGACCGGAACGCGACGATGTTCGCGTCGTATGCCGGCGGGATCAGCGCCCTCAACGCGGACGACCAGGCGGGGATCTGTTCCCTCTATCCCGGTGACGGTCCCGTCGACTGCACGGTATCCGGGTGCCCCACCGGCCAGGAGTGTGTGAGCGGAAGCTGCCGCGCGATCATGGGCGACGGAACCATCTGTTCTCCCTGCGGCGACAACTCGCAGTGCGGTGGCGCAAACGATCAGTGCGTCGGTTATCCCGACGGGGGTCGCTACTGCGGGACCCAGTGCTTTAACGACAGTGACTGTCCTGGGGCGGACTTCCGCTGCGCGCCGCTCCGTGGGGGCGGCTCCCAGTGTGCCCGCGTCGATGGTCGAAGCTTCTCGTGTGCCGGCGCAATGGTTCCCGAGTGCAGCAACGATTCGGAGTGCGAAGACAATCAGCGCTGCGAAAGTGGAACCTGCGTCGATGTACCGACGGACCTCGGCGACCTTGGTGCTCCGTGCACCGAAGGCTCCGAGTGCAACTCGGGCTTCTGCTTCACCGATGCAAACGGTGGAGTCTGCGCACGGTCATGCGACTGGCTCGACCCGATGGGCTCCTGCCCCGCCGGGTTCTACTGCAACGGTTCGGCGAGCGGTGCGTGCGGGGACGGGGTCTGCCTCGCCGGTGCGCCCGGCGCAGCGGCCGACGGAGACAAC
The DNA here is from genome assembly GCA_039187775.1 of Myxococcota bacterium. Lineage (GTDB taxonomy): Bacteria > Myxococcota_A > Polyangia > Polyangiales > JBCCZL01 > JBCCZL01. The sequence goes on along the minus strand of JBCCZL010000009.1, from coordinate 8,466 downwards.
TGCACCGATGCGACCGATTGCGCGAGCCTTTACTGTTCGGCCGGACGCTGCGGAGCGCCGTGTCAGCCCGGTCAGGCAGACTCCTGCGCGGGGGAGACCACCTGCCAAATGGGAGCGCTCGCGGGCTGCGGCGCGTGCCTTCCGGCCGCCGAACTCGGGCAGCCGTGCGACAGCAACGAGAGCTGCGAAAGCCTGTTTTGTGCGGTCGAAGGCGACACGACGTTCTGCACTGACCTCTGCGACGACGAAAATCCTTGCCCGGCCGGATTCGAGTGCCTTCCCGCAGGACCGGTCACGGTGTGCGCGCCTCGCGGCGGTGCGATGGTGCCCGGCGCCATGGGGCGGCGTGACAGCGGCTGCTGCTCGGTCGCCCCGGGCCAGACCAGCGCCTCATCGGACCGAACCGGAATTCTCCTTCTCGCGGCGGTGGCGGGCATCGTCGTCCTTCGACGTCGGCGACGCCGGTAGCCAGAGCCTCCCGCCCGACCCGGGGAGGCTCGCGTTGTCCGATCCGCTATTGACGGCCTCGGCTCGGGACCCATAAGTCCGGACCCGCATGGCTCGCGATAACGAAGAACCTGCGGTGCGGTCCCCGTCGATCTTTTCGTACGTGAAGCCACATCGTCAGGCCCTTCTCGGCGGGGTGCTGCTCCTCCTGGTCACCAACGGCCTCGACAAGACGATCCCCTGGCTGCTGCAGAACGCGGTGGACGCCCTCACCGAAGGGCGCCTCTCGGACGTGGGGTACTACGCCTGGATCGTCGTCGCGATCGCCGCGGTGATGTGGGCGGTGCGAAGCTTTTCGCGCATCGTGATCTTCAATGTGGGGCGCGACGTCGAGTACGAGCTCCGCAACGAGCTTCTCGAGCGGGTCCACCGATTGGGCCCGTCGTTCTTTTCCAAGATGTCGACCGGCGACATCATGAGCCGGGCGACCAACGATCTCGGCCAAGTCCGCCTCTACGTGGGCTTCGGAGCCCTGAACATCGTAAACGCGTCCTTTGCTTACGTGGGCGCGTTTGGGCTGATGCTCGCCATTTCTGCAGAGCTGACCCTCTGGGCCCTCGCGCCGCTTCCCCTCTTTGTCCTCGCTACCCGCTACTTTAGCCGAGCCGCGTTCTATCGAAGTCGGGAGGCGCAAGAGGCCTTGTCGGTGCTCGCCGAACGGGCGCAGGAGATCATCAGTGGAGTTCGGCTGGTGCGTGCGTACGCCGTCGAAGAAGAGGTCGAAGCTCGTTTTGAGGAGGCGAATCAAAACGCGCTTCGAAAGAACATGCGTCTGGTCGTGCTGCGTGGCGTGATGTGGCCGGTCCTGATGGGCTTGAGTCAGCTTGGAGCGCTCATTGTGATCTGGCGTGGGGGGCTCATGGTGTTGGACGGCGAGCTCACGGTCGGTCAGTTCGCCGCATTTAACGCGTACCTTGGCCAGCTCATTTGGCCAACGATGGCGTTCGGATTCCTGCTGTCGGTCATCCAGCGGGGCCGGGCAAGCTACCAACGGGTCCGCTCCGTGCTCGACGTGGAGCCGGACATTCAGGAAGTGGCGGACCCCGCCCCCATTGGAGGGGAGGGCAAGATCGAGATCCGAGACCTCTCCTTCGACCGAGGGGAAAAGCGGGTGCTCAGCCATGTCGATATCTCGGTCCCCGCCGAAGGTTCGGTGGCCCTCGTGGGCCGCACCGGATCGGGACGGAGCACACTTGCGGCGCTGTTGCCACGCCTCCTTCCTACGCCCGAAGGCTCGGTCTTTCTCGACGACCACGATGTGAACGACCTCCGCCTTCGCGAGCTCCGACGCACGGTGGGGTTTGCGCAGCAGGACCCGTTTCTCTTTTCGTCGACGGTGGCCGCGAACATCGGATTGGCCCTCGACGACCCGGAAGAGGACGGGGCCATGGATTCGATACGAGATGCCGCCGCCCAGGCCGCGATCCTCGATGAGATCGAATCGATGCCCGAAGGCTTCGATACCGTGGTGGGGGAACGCGGAGTCCAGCTCTCCGGTGGACAGAAGCAGCGGATCTCGCTCGCTCGCGCCCTTTTGAACAAGCCCCGCGTGCTCATCCTCGATGACCCGTTGAGCGCGGTCGACGCCCGCACCGAACGGACGATCCTCAACGCCCTGGATCGCGCCGGCGAAGGTCGAACGCTTGTCCTCATCACGAACCGCATCGCGGCTTCCTCGAAAGCAGAACAGATCGTGGTGTTCGATGCGGGGCGGGTGGTGGAGCGGGGAACCCACGAAGAGCTCGTGGCAGCTGGTGGTCTCTACAGTCGGCTCGCGGAGCGCCAGGCGATCGAACAGGAGCTTCGAACCCTATGAGCGCTCCGAAATCGAACATCGCCGGGCTCTCGATTCGGGCGTTCCACGAAGAAGACGAGCTCTCGAAGAGCTATGACTCAGCGCTGCTCGCGCGGCTCTGGCCGTTCATGGCGCCGCACCTGAACCTCCTGGTTCCGGCGCTCCTCATCATGCCGTTGACCGCGGGGGTCGCGCTCCTTCAGCCGTATCTTCTGAAGCTCGCCATCGACGCGGTGCTGGTGGAGGAGAGCCTCGAGCGACTGCTTCAGATCGTGTTCTACTTTGGCCTCGTGCTCTTTGGCGAGTTCGTGGGCCGGTTCGTTCAGGTCTTCATGATGCAGCTCGCTGGCCAGCGCACGATGGCCTCGCTGCGTCGACACGTCTTCCGTCATATTCAGACCCTTCCGACGAGCTACTTCGATCGGACCCCGGTCGGCCGGCTGGTGACCCGCGTGACCAACGACGTCGATTCACTGAGCGAGTTCTTCGCGTCGGGGGCGGTCACTGCCGTCGCCGACATTCTCACGCTGCTCGGCATTGTTGGCTTCATGCTCTATCTCGACTGGGAGCTCAGTCTCGTGGCGTTCCTGGCGATTCCGCCACTCCTCGTCCTGGTGTCGGTGTTTCGCCGCTTTGCCCGACGGGCGTTTCGCGATATTCGCGCGCGGATCTCGCAGCTCAACGCATTTCTCGCGGAGCAGGTCAACGGCATCGCCACGGTGCAGGCCTACGGTCGAGAGGACCGCTGCGCGGAGGAGTACCGCGAGATCAACGCGGGGTACCGCGATGCCAACTACCGGGCGATTCGCTTTGATGCGCTTCTCTACTCGGTGGTGGAGTCGGTGTCGGTGGCGTCGGTGGCGATCATTCTCTGGTACGCGAGCACCCGAAGCGAGCTCGCCGATCCCGAAACGTCGGTGGCGTACGTGGGCACGGTGGTGGCGTTCTATAGCTATATTCAGCGGTTTTTTGTGCCGATCCGAGAGCTCTCGACCAAATACACGATCATTCAGTCGTCGCTCGCGTCGGCCGAACGCATCGTGGGTCTCCTCGATGTCGAGGGCCGGGACGGCGAAGTGGAGCCGGGCGGTCCGACCGGCGATGACGACAGCCCCGCGGTCGCCTTCAAGGACGTGACGTTTGCTTACCGGGAAGGATATCCCGTGCTTCGAAACATCGATCTCGAAATTGGAAAGGGCGAGACCATTGCGATCGTTGGCGCGACGGGGAGCGGAAAGACGACGCTGACGTCGTTGCTTCTTCGGCTTTACGACCACCAGGAAGGCGCGATCGAGATCGGCGGTCGGAGCATTCGAAGCATGCCGGTGACGGACCTTCGACGCCGGTTTGCGGTGGTGCCGCAGGACGTGTTTCTTTTCGGCGGCACCATCGCGGACAATGTCTCCCTCGGGAGCGAACGCGACGACGAACGGGTCCGCGAGGCGCTCGATCGGCTTGGGGTCCTCGACTACTTCGAAGAACGGGACGGGGGAATCGACGCGCCGGTCGACGAGCGGGGAGCCAACTTCAGCGCGGGCGAACGTCAGCTTATCGCCTTCGCGCGCGCCCTCTATCGGGAGGCCGATGTCCTGATTCTCGATGAGGCCACAGCAAACATCGACAGCGAGACCGAGGCCAAGCTTCAGGCCGCAGTGGAAACCCTGGTCGAGGGACGGACGGCATTGGTGATTGCGCACCGCCTGAGCACGATTCGCAACGCCGACCGAATTGTGGTTTTTCACCGAGGCGAGATCGCCGAGCAGGGGAGCCACGAATCCCTCCTGGCGCAGAACGGGGTCTACGCGCGACTGCACCGCCTGCACCAGAGCGTTTTTGGCGAAGACGCTGAAAATCCAGCGGTTTAGCCATCCGCGCGGTATGATCGGGCGGTGTTGGCGGACAGCGACGCCCCCACCGTTTACGGAAAATACCAGCTCCTCGATCGCCTCGCGATGGGAGGGATGGCCGAGGTGTTTAAGGCCAAGTCCCACGGCGTCGAAGGCTTCGAGAAGATCCTCGTCATCAAGCGAATCCTTCCCGAGCTGAGTCGGAACCCGCAGTTCGTGGAGATGTTCATCAACGAGGCGAAGATCGCGGTGACCCTGTCCCACGCGAACATCGTGCAGGTGTTCGACCTCGGAAAGGCCGACGATACCTACTTCATCGCGATGGAGTATGTCGCAGGCTACGATCTTTCCTACGTACTGCGGCGCGGGCGGGAACTCGGTCGGGCCCTGCCTCCGGAGCTTGCGGTGTACATCGTGAGCGAGATCGCGAAGGCCCTTGACTACGCGCATCGACGCCGCGACGCGCACCTTCGACCGCTGAGTATCGTGCATCGCGATGTGTCTCCGCAGAACGTGCTCCTGAGCTTCGAGGGCGAAGTAAAGCTCACCGACTTCGGCATCGCGAAAGCTCGAACCACCGTCGAGGACGACTCCGAGATGGGGGTGCTCAAGGGCAAGTATGCGTACATGGCCCCGGAGCAAGCGAATGGTCGCGAGGTCGACGCACGGACCGACCTCTTTGCGCTGGGCACCGTGCTCTACGAGGCCCTCTCCGGGAAGAATCCGTTTTCCCAAGAGTCTGCCTACGACACGCTCCAGAAGGTTCGGCGTGGCGAAGCGGCGCCGCTTCAGCAGGCGAATCCTAAGGTTCCCGCCGAGCTTTCGCACATCGTTGCCGTCGCCATGAGTCCGGGCATCGATTCGCGGCACGCGAACGCGGGAAAACTCTACGAAGACCTCATCCAGTTTCTTTATTCGAGTGGGCGTCGGGTCGGGGCGCACGATCTGTCTCGCTACCTCGACGAACTTCGGGAAGCGACCTCGGTCGACGAAGACTCTCAGATCGAGCGTGCCTTCGAAGCCGACGGAGTGGTGCACGAGGGCGATCAGGCGACTCCGGCGGAAGCACCCGCCTCGAAAACCGGTCGCCGAACGGTCACTCCTTCGGGGACTCCCCTGTCCACCGGCTCCGGCGCTCGGGTGCCAAGCTCGTCCCATCTTCCCCGAGCGGAGCGACGGGACGCGACCGCGCTCGCGATCCTCTCGTCACGGAATGACCAGACGCCGGAGAGCACCGTTCGGGCGTTGATTCATCGTTTTGGTGGCCAGGTTGTCGAGCAGGTGACCGCCGCCGACGGGCGCTGGCTCGTCATCGCGTTTGGCGTGGTCGACCCGGATGGCCGAGATACCGAAGCGGGGGCGCGCTGCGCGCTTCGGGTGGCGCGCGCTTCGACCGCGGCGAGCGACAATGGCGCAGAGCCCACCCTTCGCCTGGCGCTTCATTCGGGGCGAGTGCTCGTCGACCTCAGCGGAGAGATCGTCCGCGACGAGCGGTACGACATGCTTATCAACGGAGCCCGACGCCTCGCGGGCCGGGCTCGTCGGGGCCATGTGCTCTGTACCGGTACGGCGGCGCGAAGCCTGAAGGGCCCGTTTCAGCTGGATGGGGAAGGTGCACCGGAAGAGCGAATCTTTCGGGTTGGAGGAGAACGAAGCGTCGCCGAGGCAGTGGGCAAGTTCATCGGCCGCCGGGATGAGCTTCGCCGCGTGGGCGAGGTGCTGGCGATGGCAAACAAAGGCCGACGCCAAATCCTCGGAGTGGTCGGCGAAGCAGGAACCGGCAAGTCCCGAATGCTGCTTGAAACGGTGCGTCGCCTCCGCCTCGGAGGGCACGATGTCGGGGTGTATCTCGCGACGGTGGTCCGTCAGGGCCGAGACGTTCCCCTCGCGGCCATGCAGGAGATGCTGCGGGTGGTCCTCGGGATCGATGAGCTCGACCCCGAGCCGATCATTCGAGACAAGGTCGCTCGAGTCCGAGAGCTCGGCCTGAATCAGCCAGAGTCACGGGCGATCGAACTTGCCCTCGGACTGAGTCGCGACTCGGAGCACCAGCCCGGCTCTCGAGCACTTCGCGCGGCGCTGGCGCGAATTGCGACCCGGCTCGCGGAGGATCGACTGACCGTCTTCGCGTTCGATGGCGTGGAGTGGATGGATGACGAGTCCCAGTTTCTCCTCGATGCGCTCCTCCAGGACGCGCTCGAGAGCCGGCTCGCGGTGGTCCTCGCCTATCGACCTGGCTTCGTTCACGCGTGGAGCGATCTTCGCGGGTATTCGGAGATCGAAGTAGGGCCGCTCAGCGATGAGGACGTCGTATCGCTGGCGGCGAGCCGGCTTCAGGCGGAGGAAGTGGCGCTGCCGCTGCTTCGCGACGTGACCGCGAAGAGCGGCGGAAATCCGCTCTATGTCGAGGAGTACTTGAAGGCGTTGCAGGACGCCGGGGCGGTCGAGATCGCGCAGGGCGAAGTGGTGTATCGGCCCGAGGTGGCAGAGGTTGAGGTTCCGAAGACACTTCGGGGGATCGTCGCGGCGCGGGTCGCGCGCCTCGGGCCGGTGCAGCGACATGTGCTCCAGGTCGCATCGGTCGTGGGAAGTCGCTTTGGGTCGGATATTCTGGGTCGGGTCGCCGGCGAAGATGCGTCCACGATCGCGCGTGCGCTCGGGGTGCTCGAAAGTCGGGGGATCATCGCCCGCGTCGGTTCGAGCGAGTACAGCTTTGCCCATGAGCTGGTCGGCGAAGTGCTCCGTGATGGCCTCACGCTCGAGGCTCGGCGCGAGCTTCATCGGGCGGTGGCGGTGGCTCTCGAGCAGCTCTACCCACAGCGCGTGGATGAGATGGCCGAGCGGCTGGCCGAGCACTGCCAAAAGGCGGGGGACCTCCCGAAGGCCATCGACTACCTCGAGCGTGCGGCGGACCGACTCGAGTCGGAGCAGGTCCTCGATGGGTCGATCATCAACCTGGTGCGGGCCCTCGAGTTTCAGGCTCAGGTGCCGACCCCCGACCGGGACCGCGCGCTGAGCTTTCATCGACGCATCGGAGAGCTCTCCTTTCGGTCCCGAGATCTCGAAAAAGGCGCGGAGCGGATGGCCACCGCCCTCGGGATCGCCGAAGGCCTGGGCCGCGACGAATACGTCGCCCGCTTTTCCATGATGCGGGGTCGGCTCCTCGCCAACGCGAACCGCTTTGCCGAGGGCCGGAAATGGCTCGGGCGGGCCCGCGATGTGGCGCGGCAGCTCGGCAATCGGGATCTCCTCCGCGATATCACCCTCGCCACGGCGGAGGCCTACGCAAGGAACGGCGAGTACTCCTCTGCGATCGGCCTTCTTCGCGAGGGCTTGGCGCTTTCCCACGACACCGGAGATCTCGCAGCGCAGATTCGCTGCCTCATTCCGCTCTCACTCGCTTACGCGGCGACGGGAGAGCGGCGCACGTCGCTCGAAACGCTCGAGGAAGCGCGCCGGCTCGCGGGCATTGCCCCCGACCGCTACACCGACTGCGAGCTTCTCAAGAACGAAGCGATCATCCATTACTACAGCCGGGCTTACCCCGAGGCGGTGGATGCGTCGGCGCGGGCCCTCGAGCTCGCCAAGGAGTACGGCTTCTTCTACGAGGCCTCGGTGAACGCGCACAACCTTGGCGAGGCGTACCTTCGGCTCGGCGACTACAAGCGGGCCTTTGCGCAGCTCCGCTACAGCTACGAGCTGGCCCGGGAACATGGGTTTGTGAAGGTCGAATACATCAACCTCCGGGTGCTGGGGTTCATCGATGCGGTTCGCTTTCGGTCCGAGCAGGGCCGCCGTCGCATCATCGAGGCCCTCGAGCATGCCGAGGAGAACAACTATGTGTGGGACCTCGTGCAGTCCCGCTATCTTCTTGCGATCGCGGACAGTGTGCTCGGCAATGTCGAGGAGGCGCGGGGAGGCCTCCGCGAGACGATGCGCCTCGCCGCCGAGCATGGCGACACTCGATATCACGACGACGCCCAGGAGGCGCTCCGGGCGCTGGAGGCCGGACAGCCGGTCCCGCTGCCGTCCTGACGTCGGGAGTCCCTCTCGTGGGGGACATTCGAAGCGGACTGAGCGAAATCTCCCGAGCGAAGGCTATCTGCGACGCCATAGCGCCGGTCCGAACGGGCGCAGGCGGCTCAGACCATCGACGACAGGAGAGCGATGTTTCAACGGATAAACGCCGATCGGCGTTCTCTGCGGAGCCGAGGCTCAGGCCAACGGCCTACGGGGTCTCTTCGGCTGCCGTGTCTTCGGCTGCCGTGTCTTCGGCTGCCGTGTCTTCGGCTGCCGTGTCTTCGGCTGCCGTGTCTT
>JBCCZL010000008.1:0-39878 GCA_039187775.1 Myxococcota bacterium | reverse complement strand
CCGCCGGCAGGAAGGTCGACCGGCAAGTACCGAAGCTGATCCAGGTCCGCGCGGGCGGAACGCTCAGCGCGCACCCGCACGATAAACTCATCGCCGCCCTCCCGAAAGATCGTCGCATTGACGCCCTGGTAGTAGGCGGCGATCGACGAAGCGACCTGACCGGGGGCTACGCCCAGGGTCCGCATCCGTTCCCGGTCGTACTCGATGGCGAGTTCGGGACTCCCTTGGTTCATCGAAAAGCGCGTCTCCCGCACGCCTTCGATCTCGCCGAGTTCATCACGAAGCACCTCTCCGAACACCCGAATCTCGTCGAGGTCGTCACCGAAGAGCTTGATCGAGATATCCCCGCTCGCTCCGCCGAGCGAAAACGACGAGATCTCGATGTCGAGCTCGGGGATCTCGCGAAAGCGTTCCGCCAGCGCCTGCTCGATCTCCTGCTGACTCCGCGCTCGCTCGTCGGGTCGGGGGAGCTTGATGCGAAGCGTGCCCTTGTTCGCCGAGGCACCAAAGATCGCTCCGAACCCTTCGGCGCTCCCGAAATCTGCGGTGACCACTTCGGCTTCAGGCACTTCGTCACGGATCGTCTGCTCGACGTCGGTCACCAGGGTCCGCATCTGCTCGAGGGCGGTGCCCGGACCGGCGGTGACTTCGATGCGAATCTCGGACACGTCCGCTTTGGGAAGGAAATCCTGCCCGAGCAGAGGAAGGATGCCCAAGGCCGCGGCAAACGTGAGGAACGCGAAGGCGAGCACCCGCTTCCGCCGGGCGAGCGCCCAGCGAAGGCCCCGCTCATACGCGGGGCCCAACTTGTCGAGCCCTCCGGTCAGTCGGGTCAGCCAGTCGGCAAAGCGCGACTCGTGGTCTCGACCAATGAGCTTCGATGCGAGAAGCGGAACCAGGGTCGTCGCGACGAGGAGCGAACACAGCAGCGTCGTGCAGATCGTGAGGACGAGGTCGCGAAAGAGCTCTCCCGCGATGCCCTCGACAAGCAGGATCGGCACGAACACCACCACCGTGGTGAGGGTGGAAGCGATGAGAGGGAGGCCCATCTCCTTGGCTCCGAGGACCGCCGCCTCGACAGGGCTTCGGCCTCGCTCGACGTGCTGAAACGCCGCTTCGAGGACCACGATGCCGTTATCGACGAGCATCCCGATGGCGAGCGCCAACCCCGCCATCGAGATGAGATTGAGCGTGACCCCCATGATCTGCATCGCGGTAAATGCCACGAGAATGCTCGTAGGGACCGCCACTACCGCGATGAGGCTGGTGCGGTAGCTCCGGAGAAAGATCAGGAGCACGAGCCCGGTCAGAAAGAACGCCTGAAGGCCGGTCTGTCCGAGGTTCGTCACCGCCCGGACGATCGATTCGGATTCGTCGAAGAGCGGTACGATCTGAACGCCGGCGGGAAGCTCGCGGTTGATCTCCGGCAGATTCTCCCGGACCGCCCGAGCCACCTGCACGGTGTTGGCGTCCGACTGTTTTCGAATCGCCATGAGCACCGCGAGCTCGCCATCGGCGGTGACGACGTGGGTCTCCTCTTGAAACGTGTCCGAGACGTCGGCGACCTCGGAAAGGAGCACCGGCCGGCCCCCTTTGACGGTGACCACCGTGTTTCGGACCTCTTCGACATCCCGAAATAGCCCCGTCGGCTGGATATTGAGGGCCTGACGCCCATTGTCGACGGCCCCCGCCGGCACCACCACGTTGGCGACCCGGAGTGCATCGACCACCTGGTCCGGCGAAATGTCAGAGGCCTGGAGGCGCCGAGGCTTGAGAGCGACGCGAATCTCACGGTCGAGGCCCCCGATGACTTCTGCCGCCGCCACTCCGTCCACGCGTCCGAGGGCGGGCTGAACTTGGTCGCGGGCGATCGTGCGAAGCCGGTGACCGTCGAGCGGCCCGTCCACCGACATGAACATCACGGGCGCAAGGCTCGGGTCGAACGCAAAGGTCAGCGGCCGCGACGCCTCGCTCGGCAGAAACTCGCCGGTAAAGATCTCGAGGTTCTTTCGGACCTGGACTTCGGCGTTGTCCATGTCGGTGCCCCAGGTGAAGCTGATGACCACGATCGACGTACCCTGGCGGGATGTCGACTGCACCTTCTCCACGCCTTCCACCGAGGCGACCGCCTGCTCCACCGGCTCGGTGACCAGCGTCTCCATGTCCTGCGGGCTTGCCCCGGTATAGGTGGTCACCACCGCAATTACCGGAAGGTCGACCTCCGGGAGTCGATTCACCGGCAGGTTGTAGAGGGCGAACGCCCCGAAGCCGATGAGGCAAAGGTACGCCATCGCGGTGGTGACCCCGCGACGCACCGAAAGCGACGCGAGACCGCCTCGGGTTTCCTCGAGCCGCTGCCGCAGGCGAAATCGACTCCGCTCGGGGTCCGAACGGCGGGGGTTCGCTTTGTCGGGCAGGCTCTCGTTGTCGGGCGGGCTCACCCTGCCTGCGCCCTCACGTCCTCTTGGGGCCGCGCGTTTTCTCGAACTCGGATGCGGCCGCCGTCGCGAAGCAGATGCTGACCTTCGGTGACGACCTCTTCGCCACGGGAAACGCCGTCGACCACCTCGAACCGATCGCCGTAGCGGTCACCGAGCGTGACCCCGCGTCGCTCCGCGCGATCGCCCGACCGAACGAACACCCGAGCGGTCCGATCGACATCTGTCTCGGTGGTCATCATCACCGCCCGGGCGGGAACCAGAAGCACGTCTTCCCGTCGCCGAAGCTCGATCGCGACTTCGGCAACCATTCCCGGCCGAATTGTGTGCTCGGGATTGGAGACCTCGACCTCGACGGTCGCGGTGCGGGTCAGCCGGTCGAGCACCGGAGCGATCTGCACGATTCGACCACCCCGGACGACGTCCGGGAGCGCTGGCGGAGTGACCGTCACCGGCATCTCGGGTCGGATCCGCACGTAGTCGGGTTCGATCACACGAATCACCGTGCGAACGTTGTCCATCTGCACGATGGTGCAGAGGGGCACAGAGGGCGCCGCCACATCGCCTTCTTCGACGACGAGCTGGGTCACGAAACCACTCACCGGGGCACGAATCAGCGCCCGCGAGCGCCGAGCACCGGCGGCTCGTCGGGCCGCACGAAGCTGGTTCACCTGCGCTTCGGACGCTCGGAGCTGTGCTTCGAGGCGCTCGAGCTGCGAACTCGCCGCGGCTTGGCTTCGCACGAGTCCCTCGGTCCGCTGAAGGTCGTTGACCAACCCGTCCCGACTCGCCTCCGCCGCCGCGACCGCCGCTGCCGCTTGAGCGAGGTCGCTCGCCACCAGATCCCCATCGAGCGACGCGATCGGATCCCCCGCTTCGACCATCTGACCCTCTTCCACATGCAGCACCGTGATCAGCTCCGGCACCTGGGAGAACACGCGCGCCTCGACCTCGCCTTCGACATCGCCAAGGATCACCAGACGGTCGATGGCATTGTCGCGGACCACCGCCTCGGTCACGACGAGACGGGATGGCTCGGCGGGGATTTCGTCATCGGCCCCGCAGGCCCAGACCAAGGGCACGAGGAGAAGCCCTGCCCGTTGAGGAATTATCCCCATGGCCTTCAATCTAGGTCCGGGGGACGGCCGTCGCCAGGGACCGGAACGTCGGACAAACCCGTCTGGTAACCCGGCATTTTTTGGACAATTGCGTCTACTAGCCGCTCCAGTTGAGCCCCGGTGCCCAAAGTCTGGGGAAGCACGGGGAGCAGATAGGCCTCCGATGGACGGAGTCCCGCCGCCTCGAGGGCGGTCTGACCCGCGCGATTCTCTTCGGAGAGCCGGGCGCGAAGCGCCGCGACCCGCGTGGGAAGGCTCGCGTCATCGCGCGCGCGCCCATCCGGAATCGAGGGAGCAGAAGGACGTATGACCGGGACGAGCGGAGCCTCTGGCTCCTCGTGGTAGGCCCGATTCACGATGACCGCCTCGATGGCGTAGGACCGGGCCTCGAGCTCTTCACGAAGTCCCGCGGCAGCCTCCGCCGACTCCGCGCTCGAGGATGTCACCAGCAAGAAGCCGGAGTCCGGTGCTTGGAGCACCTCTTGAACCCGGAGCGATCGCTCTCGAAAACCCTCCCGCAGCTCCGCAAACAGCCGAAGGAAACCGGTGAGCTCGCGCACCAGGGTCGCGCCGGTCAGGCGCTCCAGGAGTGCAAGCGCCGCCGCCCCGGTCATTGTCGCCGCGCGCCGAGTGGTCGACTCGTTCAGGAACCACTGGAGCACCCCATCGTCGAGGAAGTCCACGAGGTGGGAACTTGCATCGAGGATCTCGAGGGCGCTTCGGAGCGGGGGCGTGTCGAGCACGATGAGGTCGTAGTCTTCGGAGAGCATATCGTAGAGACGCTCGGTCGCGATGTAGGCGTGGGATCGCGCCAGGGTGCGAGAGAACGCGCGATAGACTCGGTTGTGAAGGATCTCCGCCGCGCGTTCGGGGGTGGCGATGCGACGAATCAGCGCGTCGTAGCTGTCGCCGGTGTCCAGCATGGCCGCCGAGAGCGTCCGTTGCCGCGATCCGATCGTCACCGGGCGAAGCGCATCATCGAGGCCACCGAGCCCCAGCACATCCGCCAGCCGCTGGGCAGGATCCACGGTGATCAGGGCCACCCGGCGGGACTCTGCGGCGGCGAGGGCAAGCGCCGCGGCAACCGTGGTCTTTCCCACGCCCCCGGGGCCTACGCACACCAACACGCGACGCTCGAAAAGTTCGGTGAGCGTCATTGGAGCGCCCCGCGAAGCCGGGCGAAGAGGGCCGCGGGGTCGGACTCGGCGAGACAGAGCGGTTCGACGGCGAGGCTCTCGAGCCGCATTCGCTCGGCGGACTGAAGCTCGAGGCGGTCGAGTTCTCGTTCCGCAAGCGCCCGATCCCAAGCCGAAAGCTCGGAGAGGAGAGCACGGTCGGCGAGGCGGAGCGGCGACTCGTGAATCCGATTGATGACGAGGGCGCCGAGCGGGAGCGGGCGCTTGGGGGCGAGCGCGGACAGAAGCTCCTCGGTCTCCTCGACCACTACCGGCTCGGGAACCGTGACGACGTGAAGCGCGGTGACCGCATCATCGGCGAGCGTCTGGGAGAACGAATCGATAAGGCGACGCATCGGACCGGGTCCGAGCACTTCGTCGAGCACCTTCGGGAGCTCGAGGAACATCTGGGCATGGCCCGTCGCATCGAGATCGACGATCACTGGATCGTAGTCGTCGTCCATGAGTCGTTCGAGCGTCTGGTATATCGCGACCTCTTCGACCCCCGGCGCGGCCCGAAAGAACCGTTGAAGGGTTGCGTTCCGAAGGACGGTCTGGGCCACTCGGCGAACGCGCACGAAGTGTTCGAGGTACGCACCGAGCGCCGCGTCGGCGTGGAGCCGAAGCACTCCGTAGCCCGCGGACTGCGGCTCGACCTGAAGCGGCTGTGCGTTGTCTGTCCGCGGTAGGAGCTCGACGACTACCGGTCGGGCCCCTCGCTCGGCGTGGGCGGTGCCGAGCGCATGACAGAACATCGTTTTGCCCACGCCGCCTTTGCCGGTCACGAGCTGGAGCCGCCTCCCCAGCGCCGTTTGGAGGGGCCTTACGAACGGCGTGAAATCGCGGGATGAAGGCACGGGTCGTTAACTGCCGGGGCGCGCGGGTTGTAGCACGGCTTCATGGGGTTCACGGTCGGAGCTTCCGAGGACCGGAGAATCCTTGTCGTCGTGGGGAAGTTTGTACACTCCGAGGGAAAATGCTCCGGGCATGGTTTCAGGCGGCGCGCCCTCTCGCGCAGGCGAACATCGCGGCGCCGCTTATTCTCGGTCAGGCCGCCGCATACGCGGTCACCGGAGAGTTCTCCTGGGCTTGGGCGGCGGCGGCTCACGGGTTCGGGATCATCGACCAACTCGTGATCATCTTCTGGAACGACTACTCGGACGTCGACGCGGACCGCCTCAACGATGCGCCAACTCCGTTCTCCGGGGGCTCTCGGGTGATCGTGGAAGGAAAGCTCAGCCGGCAAGCGGTGAGGACCGGGGCAGCGATCGCCACGGCAGCACTCCTATTGTTTTCGGGCGCGGTGTCGCTTCTCGGCCGACCGCTCACGATCGGCTTCGCACTCGTCGGGATCGGGCTGGTGCAGCTCTATAGCTTTGCCCCCGCGCGGCTCGCATACCGGGGCCACGGCGAGGGCCTCCAGGCCTTGGGCCTCGGCATCGTGCTCCCCGCCCTCGGCTACTACCTCCAGGCGGGGGAGCTCCGGTCGATCCCCCTCGGGTTGCTCGTTGGCGCCACGCTGTATGGCTACGCGGGCAACATTCTGACGGCCCTCCCCGATGCGACCGGTGACCGCAAGGCTGGCAAGCGATCGTTTCCCGTCCGGTACGGCGAGCGAATCGCCCGCTACGCCTTTGTCTTGATCACTGGGGCGGCGGCGGGCGCTGCGGCGAGCGCCATGGACGGCGTCGCCGCCGCGATCGTGTTTTTGGTGCCGATGAGCCTGGTCCTCGCCGCACTTCCGCTCGTGGGCCGCGCCAACGCAGAACACCGAAAGGCGGTGCTGTGGTTCGTCATTCTCGGCGGCGGTGCGATCCAGGGCGGCATCCTCGCATGGGCGGGCACGCTCGTCTTCATGGGGGGAACGTAATCCCGGAGGAACGCGTCCATGGAGGAGTCGCACGAAGCCGCTCAGAACGAAGAGCCCGGCTCCTTCAGGAATGTCTCTTCCTCCGCGGTGGTCGGCCGACCGAGGAGCGCATTTCGATGTGGAAAACGGCCGAACCGATCGACGATCGCGCGGTGCCGCTCGGCGTAACCCACGTTCTCCCGGATTCGACTCGCGTGCGGCTCCGGCAGTTCGTTGGCGAAGCGCTCGAAGATCGAAACGCAGCGATCCTGGACCGCTCGGTCTTCCGCGTGCATGAGCGGCATATAAAGAAAGAGCCGTTGGTCGATGGGAACCGCGCGATCCATTCCGGAATCGATGGCATTGAGCACGACGTGGAGGGCAAGCGCATCGGCGCAGAACATGCCGGCGCTGTCTCGCCCGAGGTTCCGCGAGAACTGGTCGAGCACCAGCACGTACGCGACCACCCCCGACGGCTCGCGCAGCCAGTCCCGATGTGCTCCATGACAGATCGCATGGTGAAGCGCGCCAAACCGGGTCCGGATCTCGGCGTCAAACTCCGGGTCTTTCTTCCACCAGCGGGCGCGGTGCTCATCGTCGGCGGCATCGGCGCGCACATCGCCAAACCAAAACCCCAGGACGTCCTTGGGGCTCATCTCACGCCTCGCGTGGGCACTCGGGTTGGGTAGGTTGTCCTCATGTTCCCTCCATAGCGTGGCCTCCGCGACGAACCTCAGCGGCGGCAGATCGAGACGCCGCCGTCGGTCCGGCAGGTCATCCCCGTCGGGCAGAACCCATCGAAGCAGAGTCGCGTGCAGTAGCCGGGCATCGCACAGATCGCCGAATCGCACTCGCGGGCCGATCCGCAGGCCGAGCCGAGCGCCCCGCTCCCCCCCCGAATGCAGATAAACGTGAACGATGCGCCATCCGGCTCGGGAAAGCAGCCGAGCCCCGGTCCGCATCCGCCTTCTGCAGTGCAGGTCTGCGTGCAGGTCGGGCCCAGCGGATCCGCACTGTTGCACCCACCGCTTCGACAGAAGTTTTGCACGCCCGAGAAGCGACAAAGCTGACCGGTGGGGTCGGGCCCCAGAATGTCTGCCGGGGGCACGCAGATCGGACTCGCTGAGCCAAACGCGTTTGCACAGGTATAGGGCGGAAGCCCGGCGAGCCGAGCCGGGCAGTCGGCGGCCGATTCGCAGTTCGCAGTACATCCCTGGACCGAAAGGCACGCCTGCGAACCGCAGTCGGAGGGATTCACACAGGGCTGTTCGATGTCGAGGCAGACTTTGGTGCCGCCGACCCGGCTGCAGGCGAACCCACTCGGGCAGTCGGCTGCACTGGCGCACTCTCGGGTGCAGGCGCCCATTCCGCCGGCCGGACCCACGCAGAGACCGAGCGAGCAGGTCGCCGGAGCGGCAACACTGCAGGACTCGCCGGTATCGTCGCGGGCGCAGAACCCTCCGCTGCATACGTGCTCGACAGCACAGTCGTTGTTGCTTGCGCAACGCTTAGTGCAGAAGCGACTTCCACCGACATCGGGAACGCAAGATCCGCTCGCACAGTCGCTCGCGGCGTTGCAGCGATCGAGATAGATCGCAGAGCCAAGCATCGCGTCGGGGGTGGCATCGATGATTGCATCGAGCGTTGCGTCGGGAATCGAAGCATCCACGCGTGCGTCGGGAGTCGTGGCGTCCACCGTCGCGTCGGTCGCGCCATCGGGGACCGCCCGGTCGATTCCGGAATCGGCCGAGGGGGGAACGCAGCGACCGACTTCGTTGCACACCCGGTCGGAGTTGCAGTCGGTATCGCGTCGACAATCTTGTCCGCAGCTCCCCGCCTGACAGTACCGGCCGGGTCCGCACTGAGAGTTGAAGTTGCATTCGGTCCCCGCACAGGAGCCCGCCGGGAGCGCGAGGGCCACCGCTCCGGCGAGGAGCAGGACATGCACACAGGGAAGAGGAAAGCGCCCCATTCCAATAGGTTAGCTGAATGGCAGCGACGTGTTCTACGTAGAGGTTCGCTGCCAATCCCCGTGGTCACAGTTCTCGTGCGGGCCGGACTCAACGATCTCGCGGGGTTCGGGATCGTGGTGAGGCAACAAGTAAGCTCGTCCCCGGGTTAGCGGCACTGGGTGAGCTGGACGGGGGTGCCGCCGGCGTAGAGGAGGTCGCTCGCGCACTGGGGCTCGACGGATCGGCAGTGGGTGAGCTCGACGGGACTGTGGCCTTGGTCGAGGAGCGCGGCAGCACAGTAGGGGTCCGCCCCCTGACAGTGGATGGTGTGGGTCTGCGCATGCCCATAGCCCACGACGAGCTCAACGCAGTTGGGCGCGTACGCGTTGGAGCTGCTCGTGGTGTAGACCACTGGAGTTTGCGGCGACTGGCGCTGGGCGTAGGTGACGTTCGAGGTGTGCGTGGGCGCCTGATTGCTGGGGGTCACCTGCACGTTCGCCTGCACGGTCACCGGAACATTGACTGCGACCGACGGACTCGACGGGCTGTGGGCAGCGGCGACGGTTTGCGGGGGCGCGGCCGGCACGACCTGCGGCGGCGGACCGGTGAGCTGCCGATCGATCGACCGGCGAAGGTTGTTGACGTAGCGGTCATAGCGACGCGAGATGTAGGCGGCGGCCCCGCGCTGACGGTAGCGAAGGCCCTGGCTGGTCACGTAGTTGATGCGATAGCCGCCCGCGTTGTAGTCGACGGCAAGCTGCAGCATGATCCGTCCGCGGGTGTAGGTGCCGAGCACCCGACCCGGGGCTTGGGCATCGGTCGCGTATCCCCGCTCGTTCATCGCCTGCACGATCGCCGCGCGCACCACCGCCGGGTCGACGGGCGCGTTGAGCGACACCGGCGTGCTCGACTGCATGGGATAGGAACGGCCGCAACCCACTACGGTCAGTACTCCGAGGGCCAACAAACCTAAGCGAATCATCGAAACCATCCTCCTGGCGGACGGCTCAAGTCCGCCGGCACTTCCATGCGTGTTGTCGGTCGTCCATGCGCGGCAGGCTCCTGTCAGCGCCCGCATTGACGTGTCTAGTCAGAACTCCGGTGGCTGTATTCAATCCTTGTGCCGTTCGAGAAGCATCGGCAACCCCGTCCAAGCGTTGTGCGGGGCTATGAACGCCCTTTCACACTGTAGCCCAGGGTGATCATCTGCGGCACGCTCCCGCGCTATTTCGAACGAGCGGAACTCGTTCGCAAAGATGTGGGTCGATGAACCACATCGCGGCGCCATTTCTGCGACGAGAGATCACCGACCCGAAACGAGGAGGGTCTCGCGGGATGCCCGTTGGAGAGACGCTTGGATCTCTTCTTGTGAGGGCACGCCTCGGAACATCTCGTTTCCGACAAAAAACGTGGGAAGCCCGCGGACGCCCAGGGCCTGGGCCATCCCCACATCGGAGCGAAGTCGTTGAAGGGAACGTTCATCCTCGGCGCATCGATCGAGCGCTTCCAGATCAAGATTTGCTCGACGCGCGAGCACCCGCACTTGTTCGGGCGACCGGTCGCTCTCATTCATCATCGGGTCGGTGAAGTCTTGGCCCTGCTGCTGCGCACAGACGAGGGCTCGGAGCGTGGGCACCGATCGATCCCGGATGGGAACGAACACCGGAACCACCGCCGCCGAGGGAAAACCGGGGAGGGTCTGCCTAAGCGTGCGGTACAGCGCCCGGGAGTACTCGCACTCCACATCGACGAACGCGACGATCGTCACCCGGCCTTCGCGCTGCGCCCGATGAATCGCGTCGGGAAGCGGGTCCACCACCACCGGTTGTGAGGCGCAGGCCGAAAGGACAACGAGAGCCAGCCACGGTGCGTGTCGCCCGCTCATTCGGGAAGGCTCAAGCCGAGGGCCTCGGCTCGCTCGATGCGCAGCTCCGCCAACGGGCGGTGCCATTGCGCCGGCGCATCCACGCGCCAGGCCTTGACGGGAATCAGATCACGCTCGGCGAGGTCCCGATGCAGTCGTAGCTCATCGTCCGGTTCCCGCGAAAACGGGAACGGGTTTCGCGGCGCCCCGCCCTCGAGCCGAGGGTACCGCTCGTCGTTCTGCGAAATCAGCTCAAGGAGCTCGAGGCCTCGCCGCTCGACCGCGGAAAGGAACTCCGGGGCAAACGGCGGGACCGAAGACGGCCCCTGCCCGCGGCGCACCCACTTCAGCCAGTCGTAGCCGTACATGAAGTCGTGCACGTAGCGAAAGCGGATCACCGTGTTTACCCCAAAGAGGCGAAAGAGTCGATCGAACTGCTCGACGGCCAAAGGAAGCCGATCCTCCGTGGCCGCCTCCACCAGGGCTCCCGCCAGCGCATCCTGATCCCAGAGCACATTCTCCGGGTAGTGCTCGTGCTGCGCGAGGGCGAGTCGCTCGAGTGCTTCCGAGAGCGCCACCGACTGACCAGGCGCGACGCCCGCCGCCCACCGGTGAAGCGCTTCGAGCGAGGTCGCGCGGGCCCGATCCGGGCAAAGTGAACGCCAGCCGCTCTCTGCCCGGAGCTTTCGGTCGAGGGCAGGCAAGGGCGTCGTTCCGGAACGATGAAGAGTCGGCATGCGCTAATCGGATATCGGTAGCAGGAATGCGACGACCGTGCCCGAGAGCCAAATCCCTCGGTGGAGAAACCCTTTGTACGCGCGCTGCGCGGAGAACGCATCGGTCTTGGCCCGTTTGCTGTGTACCACGAGGCTCCAGAGGAAGAAGAACACCACCAAGCCACCGGGGACGAGGGCCCAGGCAAGCTCCGGCTCGACCCAGCCGCCGATCGCGATCCAAAAGATGGCGCCGCCGGCGGCGAGCACTTCGACCGAAAAGCGCGCCGCCCGATTTCCGTAGCGCGATGCGACCGTTCGCTTACCCGCCGCGCGGTCGCTTCGCTCATCGCTGAGGCCACTCGCGACGGCGCTCGCGAGAGCCAGGAGCGTGAACCCACCGAGCACCGCGACCGCGTGGCGCGGCCAAAGCGCTCCTCCCTGGAGGTACGCGTGAGCGAGGGGCAAGAGAAATCCCACGCTCAGCATCTCCAGGAATTCGCCGCCGCCGCGGTAGTTCAGTTTGAGCGGCGGAAAGGTGTAGGCGAGGAACACCAGCAGCGCGAGCAACCCATACGCCCACGCCAGCGAGCGTTCGAGGACCACGCCAGCCACCACCATCACGCTGACCACCCCGGCTCCCGCAAGGATGCCGACCGTGCCGAGGGCGCGGGCCGTGAGAACTCCATCGAACAGCGTCTTCTTCGAAGACTTCGGAAACATCTTTCGCTTCTGCGCGTCGACCACGCGGTCCCCGACATCGTTCAGGCACACGATGTAGATGAGAAGCAAGAGCGTGAACGCGAGCCCGAGCCCGATCGCCGGCCACGAAACGAGCGACAGACGTAGCTCATCGGCGTCCGCCTCGTAGTGGGCGTGATAGAATCCGAGGCTCTGGCCCAGAAGCGCGGGAACGAGGAGCTTGGGCCAGGACGCCGGCTTGAGAGCGAACCACCAGCGACCCAGCGCGCTGCGGTGGGTTGGAGAAGACGTGTGGTTTGGAGAAGCCGTGGACTCTTTCGGCTCCGACGCGTCTTTCTCTGACGAAGCCCTCTTCGACGCTAGCTTCTTCGACGTGTATTTCTTTGATGCGACGTTGTTTGATGCGACGTTGTTCGATACGGACCGCTTTGATCGGCCTCTCTTCGACGCCGACTTCTCCGGCGCAGCGCCCGTCTCCGGCCCACGCCTCTTTGGCTTCTTGCTCAATCGAGCTCGCCTTCCCGAAGCCACGCGCCAAAGCGCTCGCCGATCATCAGCGTGGCGAGGTTGGTGTTCGCGCTCGGGATGGTGGGCATGATGCTCGCGTCGGCGACCAACAACCCGGCCACCCCCCGGACCCGGCCTCGCGCGTCGACCGCACCGGTGCCGTTCACGCCCATCGGTACGGTTCCGCTCGGGTGATAACCAGAACCGCAGCTCTTGAAGATCCACTCGCCGATCGACTCTCGCGAATGAAACACGCGTTCGCCCGGCCAGAAGAAATACGCGAGATCGCGCATGTGCTTCGACGTGGCAAGGAGCCACAGGAGCTCCATCGCTTCCACGG
Organism: Myxococcota bacterium; assembly: GCA_039187775.1. Lineage (GTDB taxonomy): Bacteria > Myxococcota_A > Polyangia > Polyangiales > JBCCZL01 > JBCCZL01. The sequence goes on along the minus strand of JBCCZL010000008.1, from coordinate 27,220 downwards.
CCATCCGGTGATCTTCCGGATGAAGAAGAAACTTCGAGTCGATGTGCGGCGGCGCGTGGGGGTCGGCGCTCCGAAAGCGGATCGTTCCGGTTCCCTTCGGCTTTCCCACGCAGCACATCAGCGAAACCATCGGAAAGCTGCCGTCGGGCATCGTGAACACCGATCCCGGCTGAAGCTGCATGTCTCCGGGATACTCGGAGCCCGCAGCGGTGTAGCGCGCCACCGTCTGAATCACTGGATCGTCGAGGTCTACGATCGGCCGCTTCGGCATCAGAATGAGCGCGGCCCCCGGATGGTCGAGCAGCCGCTCCCCCACCGCGGGAACATCGGCGACCAGTTCCACCTGGAGGCGAGCGACCTCCGCACGTGGACCGATGCCCGAACGGAGGAGGATTCCCGGCGTGTGAATGGCACCCGCAGAAAGGATCACCCGCGGCGACCGAACCTCGCCAACCTCACCGTCCACCTCGACCTCGAGGCCGACCACCCGGCCGTGTTGAAAAAGCACCCGCCGGGCGAGGGCCCGTGAGAGCACCTGGAGGTTGGGGCGCTTTCGCACCGACGGGGTGAGATAGCAGCGGGCCGCGCTCATTCGTTCCCCGTCGATCTTGTTCATCGCGTGCGCGCCGACGCCAAGGCTCTCCGGCTCGCTGTGGTCGGCACAGTCGGCGAAGCCCTGGTCGCGCGCCGCGTCGACAAAGGCGCTTTGCCAGATCGTCCACTCTTCGGCGGGATGGCGGCGAATCGGAATCGGGCCATCGGTGCCGTGCCAAGGATCACCGAAATCCTGATCGCTCTCGAGTCGCTTGAAGGCGGGGAGGCATTCGTCATAGCTCCATCCGTCGAGCCCGAGCGCGGCCCATTCGTCGTAGTCGTAACGTTGACCCCGAATCGCAATGCAGGTGTTCACGGCCGAGGAGCCGCCGACCACGCGACCCCGCGGAAACACAAAGAGCGACTGGTCGTCCGTGGGACGGTGATAGAGGCCCCAGTCGTGGTCTCGAAAGGAGTTTCGCCGACCGTTGTTGATATCCGCCGGCAGACGCTCTGGATAATCGGGACCGGCCTCCACGAGGAGCACTTCGCGGGACGAATCCTCGGTTGCTCGCGCCGCAATGACGCAGCCCGCCGAGCCGGCGCCCACCACCACGGTATCTGCTGTCCAACGCATCGGCCGAGCTATACCAGAAAGTGGGATATGGGGCCGAAGACACCTACGCGGCAACGCCGATTCTTCCCTTGCCGACGGAACTCGGACGGCACGCCCCTGACCACCTCGAGCTCCAAGGCACCGCGCGGTCGACGTATAGTCGGGCAATGCACCGGCCCTGGCCGAAGGACGCAGTACGCCACCGACTCATCGGCGATTGGCACATTTATCAGCGACGGGGGGGGCACCGAACCAGCACCGACGATGTAGTCACCGCGTGGCACGCCTGCCGCGGCTGGAACGGCGCCCCGGCACACTACCTCGATCTCGGATGCGGTATCGGCTCGGTCCTTCTGACGGTGGCCCATCGGCTTCGCCCAGCGCGATCCTTGGGAGTAGAAGCGCAGGCCGAGAGCGTCATGCTTTTGTCGCGAACCGTCGCCGAGCTACCGGCGCATGTGGAAGGAACGGCGCTGGCGATCGAGTTCGCGCAGGGCGATCTCCGAACCCACGAGTTCGGGGGCGAGCGCTTCGACCTCATCACCGGTTCGCCGCCGTACTTTCCCCTCGGCACTGGCGTTCCTCCGGCGGATCCACAACGCCTTGCATGCCGCTTCGAAACCCGCGGCGGGGTCGAAGACTATTGCGCGACGGCAGGAAAACTCCTGACCGACGACGGCCGCCTTCATCTCGTCTTTCAGAGCATGTGGACCGAACGAGTCGAAGCCAGCGGAACTGCAGCAGGCCTTTACCTGACAAGCCGCTGCGACATCCACAGCCGAAGCGACCGACGCGAACCGTTCCTCACGGTGTTCGAGTTTCGCCGGACCCCGTCCGGACCTCCGGTGCGGGAGACGCTCGCGGTACGCGACGAAAAAGGCGACTTTACGGAGGGCTACGAACAGCTCCGCCGAGACCTCGGTTATCGGGAAGCCAAGCCGAACCCTATCGCCTGAACTGTTTCCGAATCTTCGCGGCGGCGGCATGGGCTGCCGCCTCAACACTCTGGACGTACTCCGCGACGGCCTCCGGCTCGGGGCTCTTCATCTGCTCCCGAAGCGCCTCGACCTGAACGCGCGCAAGGCTGGCGAACGCCTCTCTCCGCTCTGCCGACATCCAGGCCGAGAGCGTCGAGAGCATCGTCTCTTTGACATACGCATAGCTGAATCCGTCGGTCGCCTCGGCCAGTCCGGTGACGTCTTCATCGGACAGCGCGATCTCGCTCCCAAGTTTCTCGCGCCACACCGCGAAGTACACCACCCGTTCCTTCCGCTCGGGCAAGCCGAAGTGATACTTTCGGTCGAAGCGGCTGGGCCGATTGAGGATCGCAGGATCGAGGCGCTCCGGGTGATTGGTGGTCGCGATCGTCACGATGCCCGCGTTATCAGCGAACCCGTCTAGCTCATTTAGAAAGTAGGACCGGGTGTGCGGCGTGACGAGCGCGTCGAGGTCTTCGAGCACCAGCGCACAGGGCGTAGTTCGCCGCGCGCGGCGAAACACCTCGTTCATGAGGGCCTGGGGGCTCTGGTGAGGCGCTTCAAAACTCTGGACGTAGAGGCACGGAAGGTCGAGCGCATTGATCAGCGCTTTCACGCAGTGGGTCTTGCCGTTGCCCGGCGGCCCGAGGAGGAGAACTCCTCGCTTCCACGGCGCGTGGTACCGCTGGTACTCCTCTCGCGCGGCGAGAAAGCTCCGAAAATCGCGGAGCATCTGGTCGGCCATCCCTTCGGGAAGGACCAGATCATCGAAGGTAACCTGCTCGATGGCCTTTCGAAGCCGCTTACTGCGCTGCCAGCAGCCGTCGGCGAACACGAGAACCTCCCCGGAGAGTTCGTTCGCCACCTCCGCGACCTGACATGCGAACGCTTCGACGGCGGCCCGCGTCGACCCGATCCACCACATGGTGGTCGTCGGGGAGTAGCCGTGCGTCCACATGACCTCGATCACCTCGAAGTCTTCCCCGTTCCAGTGGATGGTGCGGTGGCCCTGGGCCAGTCGCGTCATCACCCCGTTGCCCGGTCCCATCCACGTGGCCTGCCACTCCGGGCGGGGATGCTCGTTCACGAGGAACGCGTTCTCGGTCCGTGCGAGGAACGTGTCCAAGTCGAACGAAAGGTCGAGCGTTCGCATGACATACTTGCCCTCATAGAGCTGGCAAATGGTGTCGTTCAGCGCGTACCCGATGGCGTCGGTCGGCAGCTTGAGAGCGTCTTGGATGAGCGCGCGGCGTTCGGTCATGCCTCGAGCTTAACCCGAGATTGTCGCGGTCCCTCCCCGTATATGCTTCCTGCCTAGATGAGCATCCTCAACGTCCCTTACTTTGCCTACGGGTCGAACTTGGACCTGCATCACCTTCGGACCTGGTGTGCCGAGCGAGGACACGACGCCCGGGGCCTTCGGCCGCTTGGCCAAGCGTTTCTTCCCGATCACCGCCTCGCGTTTCACTATCGGTCGCGAAGTTGGGGAGGAAGCGCGGCCGACGTGACCGCCGCACTCGGCGTGGCGGTGCCGGGGGTGCTCTTCGAGTTCGATGACGATGCCCTTCGGGCGCTCGATGAGAAAGAGGGAGCCCCGATCCGCTACCGAAAGGAGGCGTGCATGGCGATCGGCAACGACGGCAAGCTCCAGAGGGCCTTTACCTACCAGGTGACCGATGCCTATCGGGAAGACTTCATCGCGCCGAGCGACGCCTATGTCGAGACGATCGCCCGCGGCCTCGTTGCGTTTGGGTTGAGCCGCGTACACTTGGACGCGGCGCGACGCAACGAGCGCCTCGGGCCCGACCCGAAGCGGGTGTTCGTATACGGGACGCTCAAGCGGGGGCAGGACAAACACCACCTCCTCGACGACGTCGGTGCCACCTACCGAGGGGAAGGATCGATCGAAGGGCGGCTAGTCGACCTCGGGGAGTATCCCGGAGTCACTTGGGGCACACCGGGAGAGCTCGTGCGCGGAGAGGTCTACGAGCTCCCCGAGGTGAATGTGTTTCGTGAGCTCGACGCCTGGGAGGACTTCGACGGCTACGGTCATCCACAGAATCTCTTCGAACGCACGATCGTCGAGGCGTCGCTGGAAACCACGGCTTCCCGAAAGTCACGGGTCCCGGTGTGGGCCTACTTTTACGCACAAGACGCGTTGGGTGCCCGCGCCCTCCCCGGCGGACGCTGGCCGCGCTAACCAGAACCTACGACGAAAGCCGAAGGATTTCGGAGTGGCCCTGGGCAGACGGCGCGTCGAAGACGCGGCGCGCGAGCATCGCTCGCGGAACCGGAGGGGGACCTACGGAGGGGTTTCACGCCGGAGTGGGGAGGACGAAGTCCTCCTTGGAGGGCCATCTACGAGAGCTGACAATCCCGCCATGCCGCAGCTCTCTGGCATTCCACGAGTACGCCTCAACGCACACTTACGCAGGATGTCCGACTTATTTTTACTCCCCGTGATACGAATTTCGGTCTCGCGTCACCTACCAAGTATGGACCCGCAAGGGCTCAAGCTGTCATTGGCGTATTCGTGGGGAAATCGGCTCCCTTCGATGCGCCGGGGCTCATTCTGCAGCGCCTTTCCTGATGGACACACCCTCCCGCGGCTTCCACCGCATTCGTCCCCTGGTTCGCACGGAGATTCACCACACCCAAATCCGCCTCCGTGGTTTTTCGGAACCGAGTCGACGGTCCGTTCGCGTCAACTGACGGCCCGACGACTCTGCGATCCCAGGAGCCCCAGCTCACGCTGGTGGTCGGCCCACGTGGAAGCCGCGGGTTATTAACCCGCGAATCCGCCGGCGCGTCAGCGAAGGAGCCCTCAGCCATCAAGCCCGAAGGGCTTGATCTATTGAAGGAGCGCAGACATGTCGATCCGCCCGGCGAAGTCGATGTCCATGGCCTGCGCCACCAGGCTGTAGAGGTGGCCTTCGCGAAGCACCGAGCCCGGAGCCGGGGTGCCGTTTTCATCAACGCCGAAGGTGAGACCGGTCTCTGGATCCACACCTCCGTAGACCCGATTGCCCTTTAGCATGGGCGAAAGAAAGAGATTGCCATTGTTCAGGTGGTGACCGCTCCCGAAGGTCTGCGAGTCCGTTGGCCGATCTTTGCTCCGCCCAAAGTCCGTCGCCACGTAAATCAGCGACCGGTCCCACATGCTCCCTTCGCCGTGCGGGGTTTCGCTCAGGAGGGTGACCAACCCGTCGATCACCATGGCGAGTCGGCTCCACATGATGTTCTGCGCGGGAATGTGGGCCGTATGGGAGTAATCAAACGCGATCGGCGTGTCGGGAATCGACCCATCGTCAAGGAAGTTCGGCGCGAAGCTGGGCCCGAGGCTGATCGCACAGGCCACCCCGTGGCGCGCGAGGAGAAACCCGAGCGCCGCCTGCGCCTGGAGCGAGTCTTCCCCGATCCCGGGAAACACCTCACGGATCCGCTGAAGCTGCGCCGCGTCTTCGGAACTCTGCGCCAAGCCGAGTTCGGCGGTCGGAATGCCTTCCGCATCGCCGATGAGGAGCAGACGGCGAATGAGACCGGCGTCCTCGAGGCGAGTGACTTCTTGCTGGAGCCCCAACATGCGGGTCCGCAGTGGACTCGACCCATGCGCTGCGGCGAATGGCGATGCGTGTTCGAGCTGGCTTCGGACGTCCCTGACCTGACGAAGCGCGCTCGGCAACGGCGCGTTGGCGATTCCCGCCGAGCCGTGGGTAGCGAGCGAGAAGAGCGCAGGGTCGGCGATGAGTTCGCCCCGTGCACGGAGCGGAACGTCGCGATCGCCGAGCTCAGCATAGCCTCCGTTGCTCATATTGCAGTTCGGGAGGAGGAGCCCATCCCCCCACCGCTCGGCCATCGCTTCCATGAGGGTCCGCCCTCCATCGATCCCTGCTCCGGTGACCGCGCGCTTTTGAGCGATGACGTGGTTCACGCTCGTGTTCTCGACGGTGACCACGCACATGTCGCGATAGTGCCGGGCGAGGAGATCCTGCGTTGGAAACTCACTATGAAACGGCCCGGACACCGGAACTCGGTTGACGCAGCGAAGGTTCGACCCGGCGGGCTGCGAAATGAGCTGATCCGGATAGACGACGCGCCGCCGCGCGGCTTCCCGGTCCACCACCATTCCCTCGGCGACGGGAAGAAAGCTGTCGATGATGCTCGCTCCTCCGCTTGCCCCGATCACGAAGAGAAACTTCTGGTCGGGGTTCGGCTGGCCGAAGGCCCGCGGCGGCGAAAGCGCGATCGAGGAAGGAAGCAGTCCGGCGAGCCCCGTCGCCGCGCCAAGCGAAAGGAATCGCCGGCGCGTGGAGCGAGATCTCCCTGAGGAAGGGTGCGCGGATCGAGAATCGGACAGTGGGGCAAGCGTTCGTCGACGAAACATGGACACCTCAGTAGAGAAGATTCTCGGTAGTCGTGGCGATCGCGAGACAGCTCAGGGTGTCGAAGTCGCGAACGGAGCGCGGCGCACCGGTGTCGTCGGCGCCGAGGGACGCGATCACGCCAAGCTCATCGCCGGTGGGATCGCGACCGAGAAGACGCCGGTAAAGCGCGCTGGTCTGCTCACGCACCGCCTCCACGTCCCCTTCGCCGAGGACCCGCTCCGAGGGCGGCAGATCCGCGAACACCCGCCGCGTCGTGGCGTCTCGGGCCACCGCGTTCTGACATGCGATGAGAGCAACCCGCTCCACCGCCACCGCGGTGGTGGAGAGCGGACTCCGCACCGGCTCGTATTGGGCAAGAAAGATCGGATCGTTGCCCCCGAGCGGCACTCGGTGGACGGTGGCACAGGGAAAGTCCTGCCGACCGAGCTCCTGACAGAACTCTGCACCGTCGAGCTCGAGCCCCCGCTGCAGATCGGCGATGAACGCATCGACCCGTTTCCAGGCGAGGGACTCCGGCGGCGCCTCCGCCTCGCAGAGTCGACCGGTTGGCGGCGGGCCCGGGTCAACGCTCTCGCTCGAGGCATCGCTACAGCCCGCGGCAAGCACCAGGGCAAGCGCAACCGTTGTCCTCACTGAACACCTCCGAACGCGTCGGTATCGACCAGGCGATGCAACATCCCGGACGCGGTCCACCCGTCGCGTTCGAGGGACCGCCACACCGGTTCGAGGTCCCGGACATCCCGCGGCGTCGGCTCTCGTTCGAGGGCATGGCGAAAGAAGGTCTCCACCAGGTTTCGCGCAAAGAACTCGCTGGCGACCGCCACCTCCGCCCATCCGCGCACATCGGCGACCGGCCGACCCAGCACGACCGTGGTGGGATTGTTCCAGCCGTCGATCTCATCGGCGGGCCGACCCGGGATATAGCTCCCGGTTCGTGCGCCAGCGATCCCTTCATATTCGGCGAACGCGTAGCTCAGCGGATCGAGGGTGCTGTGGCAGATCGCACACGCCGGCTCGGCGACCCCCTTCCGGTCAATGTCCAGGGGCTCACCGGCGACCGGCGCAATCCCTTGGCTCTGGGCAAGGTCGGCGCCGAGATACGCCCGATAGGCTTGCGCTGCGGTGGTTCGGGGAAGCGGACTGAACATGGTGTTGATCGAGAGGAACCACTGGGTCGTGATCATGCCGGCCCGTCGTTCGACGACCAGCGGCTGGCCCCCCGCGCTGGAGGGTCCGCGCGGCGAGTCGAAGGAACCGGCGACCGGCACCAGCGAGCCGTCGTCCGTTCGCTGCACGTGATAGTCGGCGAGGAGCAGGTCTCGCACATCCCGGTCGCCGGTGAGCACATAGGACCAGAGCCGGTAGTCCCAGTTGTAGTCTCCGATGACGATGTCGACCGGAGACTCGAGGCCCACTGCACCGATCGGACGAATCCGGGGGTCGGCAATGCGGGGAAGCCCGACATCTCTCCAGTAGGTCGACGCGAGGCAATCGGTTAGCGTCGCATGAAGCCGAACATACTGCTCCTCTTCAGGCACCGCGCGAAACGCTTCGCGCTCCTCGTAGGTCGGCGACGCGCCACAGTAGAGCACGTGGACCCTTCGAAACGCGCGCTCGAAGTCGTACCCCGCGGTCACCGGAAGCTCCGAACTGACGGGCTGGCCGGGCCCGCAGCTGAGCACCACCGACGTAGCGTCCCCTGGCTCCCCGCCCGCGAGGAGTTCGCTGAGATTCGTCGCCCCATCGCCGTCGGCATCGCTTTCGGCGGTGGCCAAGAGCGCATCGGGGAGTGTCGCGGCAAAGTCGGCGCCGAGCGCACCCCACACTTCGAGGCCGTACGCGTTCCACGCCGGGGGCCAGGTCGCGGTATGGCAGGTGGTGCACTCCGCGGTTCGGCCGAGACAATCTGCGGCGTCCGGAAAGGTGCGGCACAGAATCGATGGCGCCTCCGGCCGCGCTTCGGCGGAGGCCGTCAGCATCAATGAGAGAGCCGCACAGGTGAGCAGCGCCAACGAGAGAACCGATCGAGAGGGCATCGAAGGAACGTGGAGCACGTGCCGTTCCAGCGAAGAAGGCCTACACGTTTCGGCTCGACGCCTGGAAACCGACGGGAGCCCGCGCCCGTTCCCTACAGCGTTTTCCCCACAGGTGTGGGACGGACCCCTCAGCGATCGTGCGGTCGAACCTCAGCGCTGAAGCTCGTAGCGGATGACAAACCCATCGATGCCGTTGACGGAGCGGAGCCCGCCACCGAGGTCCACCGGACCGTTCAACTGCCCCGCCACGTACACCGCTCGGCCTTGAACCGCCATCTCGCGGGCCGTTTCCGACTCGGGGCCGCCGAAGCTCTTGACGTCGAGGACCTTCCCATCGCTGCCAAGAACCAGGACGAACCCGTCGGCACTTCCTCGATGGGGAACCGGCATGCCGCCAACCGACATATCGCCCGAGTAAAACCCGGACACCACCACCGTGCCCTCGGGTCCCGCTTCGACCCCGGTCACCCGATCGTCACCAACGCTCCCGAAGCTGAGTGCCCAGGCGAGCTCCCCGCTCGTCGTCAGAGCGAACACGAGGCAATCGTTGTCGCCGAAGTTCGGCAGAGCACCCGAACCAAGATCGAGTCCGCCCCGGCTTCGGCCGCCGACCACGGTGGTCCCGTCGGGAAGAATGGCGACTTCGTTCGCCTCTTCATTGGCGGGCGTTCCCGCGTGAAACGAAAACCCATCCACCGCCTCGCCGCGAATTTCCTGCACATAAAGATCTCGAAGGCCGGCACTCGAGACCGTCCCGCTCGAAAGGTCGATCTGATCATCGAACACGCCCACCGAAACCCGCGTCGTTTCTGGGCCGGGAGCCAGATCCTGCCCCTGATTTAGCCCCCGTCCCCCGACGAGCGCGACCGCACCGCGGCTTCCGTCGGAGGCGATGCTCAACGCCAGCGCATCTTGGTTGTCCGTGATCTCGTCTCCAAACCCGAAGTTGATGACCCCGTTGACCCATCCGCTCAAATGAAATCGCCCGTTGGGACCTCGGGCGAGCCCGAAGCCCACATCGCCGGTGGTGTTGCCCCCAAACCGCTGCGACCAGCGGTGCACTCCGAGCCGGTCGTAGCTCACGACGAACGCATCGCTCCCTCCATTCGAGACCAGGTCGACGCCGCCAAGGTTGAGGGTATTTTCGAACGTGCCGGTTACGTACACGTTGTCCTCCGCGTCCACCTCGACCGCAAAGGGCCGATCTTGACCCGCGTTGCCGAAGGTGGTCGCCCAGCGAAACGTCCCGTCGGCGTCATACACCACGACGAACCCATCGGCTTCGCCCACGTGGGGCAAGAGTCCTCCCCCGAGATCCACCGCCTCCGACATCCTCCCGGTGAGGGCGATAGTCCCGGTCGGTCCGACGCCCACGTCGACCACCAACTGGTTGCCCGCTGCGCCAATGACTCGATCCGAGTCGTACACCAGCCGTAGTTCGGGCGCGGTGATCGCGTCCCCGGAACCATCGCTCGGCGCGTCTCCGGCGGTGCGGTCGGCGGGCGCGTCCTCCCCGAAGTGATCGAACGGCGCGTCCGACACCGCCGCATCTCCGAGAGGGTCGAACCCGATGAGGCCGCAGCCGAACAGCGGCAGCACGGACGCTAGCCGATATGGGCTCATTCTCACCTACCGTACGCTACTTCCAAGCGGTGGTGCCACTCGAAGGCTAGTACCCTGGCCCGAAGTTCGTTCCGGGTTTCGCCGGCCCTCGACGCCGATCTCGGCAAGCCGGACCGCTTCGCTCTCGAATGGGCTCGGCCCGTCCTTCGTCGCCGGCTCGACGACCTGGACGCCGATTCCTCGACAGAACCCGGAACGGTAGGCTGAAACAACGACAACAATCGAAGTATGCTTCGAGCCCCGCATGCCCACTTCGCGTCGCCCGTCGCTGCGTGTCCTTGTGGTTGGCGCCACCGGCTACATCGGACGCCACGCGGTAGCGGAGTGCATCGGCCGCGGGCACCACGTGGTTTGCCTGGCTCGATCCAAGTCTGGGGTGGGAGGAAAGGCCACCCAGGCGGACACCCGTTCCCTCCTTCGAGGGGCCGAGATTCGATTCGGTGAAGTGAGCGACCCCGGATCCCTTGCCCAGGCCCTTCGCGGCGAGCGCTTCGACGCGGTGGTGTCGTGCCTCGCGAGCCGAAGCGGCGGCATCGATGACGCATGGAATATCGAACACCGCGCCCAGCTCGCCGTGCTCGACCTCGCCCGATCGGCGGGCGCAACGCAGTTCGTGCTGCTCTCCGCGATCTGCGTTCAGCGACCAAAGCTTGCGTTTCAGCACGCGAAGCTCGCGTTCGAAGAGGCGCTGAAGGCATCGGGACTCGCCTACTCGATCGTCCGCCCGACCGCATTCTTCAAATCCCTCTCCGGCCAGGTCCGTCGCGTCAAAGATGGAAGGCCCTTTATGGTGTTTGGCGACGGCGAACTCACCGCCTGCAAGCCGATCAGCGAGGCGGACGTGGCTCGGTTTATCGCGGACTGCCTCGTCGACGACGATAAAAGCAACGCGGTGCTTCCCATCGGGGGGCCGGGTGACGCCATCACTCCGCGCGGGCAGGGGGAGCTCCTCTTTCGTCTGTGCGGCCGTGAGCCCCGCTTCCGGCGGATCCCGGTTGCCATGTTCGACCTCGCGGCGGGCGTCCTCGGGCCGCTGGGCCGGGTCTCGCGGCGGGCGCGAGACAAGGCAGAGTTTGCGCGGATCGGCCGCTACTACGCCACCGAGTCGATGCTGGTGTACGACGCCGCAGGCGAGCGTTATGACGCTGACGCCACGCCGGCCTACGGTCAGGACACGTTGGAGGCCTTCTATGCGCGGGCGCTCTCCGACGGGCTCGCCGGGCAGGAGCTCGGAGACCACGCCCTGTTCTAGCGGAAGCCATGTCTCACGGACGCCGGCGAGCCATTGGTAGCTTCAACCTTCCGGAAGAGGCCGACTCATCGTGATTTTCGTGGCCTCGGCCGGCCTCGAACGATAGGTCAATCGGGTATCCTAGCCATGTGGGGCAGGGTTCGCGCAGCACATCGGATCCAAAGGGCACCGGTCCAGTCGGATTGTTTGCTCTCCGGGGCACCGATCTTGTCGCGGACCGAACGAGGCTCATCGTCATCGGCGCGCAAACGGTGATCGCGGCAGGAGTCATTTTCACGGGAACCCGCCTCGCGAGCCAGCTCGTCACCGGTCAAGCGACTCCGTGGTGGGTCAACGCGGCCAGCGTGGCCATTCTTTCGTTGCTGCTCCCTTGGTTTCGTGCGGCACCGGATCGACGGTCCACCGTGATGGTTCACGCGACCGCGCTGGTCGCCACGGTAGCTCTGATCGTCCCCGTCGCCTACGGCATGACCTCGTCCAAGTGGTGGCTCGTGCTCGTCGGATTTGGGGTCATGCTCGGCGCGCGCCGGTCCGAAGTCCTGGTGTGGGCTCCGGTCACCGCGATCCTCATCCCACTATGCTCGGTGCTGGAGCCCAGCGAAAACACTGAAGGCGTCATTGAGAGGGCGCTTTCCGGCCTCGCCTTCGCACTCATTCTCATGACCCTCGCGCTCCTGTTTCGTCGGGTCGCCATTGCCCGAGCGGAAAAGCTCCGGGAGACCGCGCTTTCTCTCGAACGGTCCAGTCGGGTGCGAAACCGATTCCTCGCACACATGAGCCACGAGATTCGAACGCCGCTGCACAGCGTCATTGCGCTCACCGACCTGTCGTTGAACGAAGAACCGAACAGTCCGACGAGTGGGTACGTCCGGTCCGCGCATGAAGCCGCGCAGACGTTGCTCACCCTGCTCAACAACCTGCTCGATGTGACTCGGGTGGAAGCCGATGCGATCGAGCTGGTTCGCGAACCGTTCGATCTTCACGCGGGCCTTCGGAGCGTCCTCTCCCCCCTCGCCGCCCGCGCCTCCGCCAAAGGCCTTGGCCTTACCGCCACGGCCGAACCCGGGATCGTCACGCGGCGGCTGGGCGATGGAACCCGCGTCCAGCAGCTCGTGCTCAATGTGGTCGCCAATGCGATCAAGTTCTCCGAGCGCGGAACGGTGAAGGTCCACCTTCGAAGCACCGACCAGCCCGAGGTCTTCGCCCTCGAGGTCCGAGACGAAGGGGTCGGGATTCCGGAAGACCGGCGCGAAGACATCTTCGATCCGTTCGTCACCATCGCACCGGAGACCGAGTTTGGAGGAGGGGCCGGGCTCGGGCTTTCGATCGTCCGAAGCGTGGCGCGGATGATGGACGGTGACGCGGTGGTGAAAAGCGAAGTCGGTGTGGGGTCGACGTTCACGATCACCATGCGCTTGCCCGCGGCGCCGGACGCAACCACCGAAGGGCCGACCGCGCTCCTCGATCCTGTGGGGGAGCGCTCCGAAGAGCCCGACGTAGAAGAACGCCAGGCACTTCAGCCGCGCCGCGTCCTGATCTGCGAAGACGATCCGGTCAACCGAAGGACCCTCGAGCGCATGTTGCAGCGCCTCGGTCACGACACCGTCTCCGTCGAGGTCGGCGAACGGGCCTGGGAGCTCCTTTCGACGGCAAACTTCGATTTGCTCCTGACTGACGTCGAGATGCCCGGCATGAGCGGCACCGAGCTCACCAAGAAAATCCGCCACCGGGAAGCGGAACGGGGAGGTCAGCGACTTACCGTGATCGCAGCGACTGCGCACGTGGGCGAAGAGGAACAGCACGTCCTCCTCGATGCCGGCGTCGATGCACACCTCGGCAAGCCGTTCACGATCAAGCACCTTCGGGAGGCGTTGGCCCGGGTGGACGCGCTTCCGCTCCAGCTCGGGGCCAGGCGCTCACGAAGCTCCCGACCGAGCCCCGCTCACCACCCGAAGCGCTGAGCGTCCATCAAGACGAATCGGCCGCGGCGACCTGCGAACGTCAGCTGGTATTCGTGAACGCACGCATCGCCACCGGCGCAGTCGGTTCCGTAGCGAAGAACGAGCTGGTCTTCTCTCCGATAGCTTCCGCGAAACGGGCCATCCGGCCATCGGGCGCCTCTCCAGCGAAGGAGCCCGGCCCGGAGATCCGGGTCGCCCACGAGGGGAACCAGCGCGTCCCGTTTTCGATACCGGATCGCTCGTTGGATCCGCGCCACCACCGCCTTCGCCCGACGCGTGTCTACGTCGAGCCGCTCGTCCTCCGAAGCCTGCGCAGAAACGAGCGAAACGTGAGGTTCGCACGCAACCATCAGGACGGCCGCCACCGAAAGCAAAAGAAAACGCATGAGGAGAGGCTACGGCGCGGGGAACCCAGTCGCCGTTAGGGTTTGGTAAAACCACTCGAAAGCCGATTCCGACGCGGTGGAGCTCTGGGTTCCGTTTCCGGAAGCGAACGCCTGAGCCGCGCGTTCGGGTCGCAGATCGGACGACACACCCTGCGCTCGAAGAGACGCTGCTCCGAGCGGCCAAAGGGAAGCAGCGAACGGGGAATCGATAGTCTTCCGGCCCAGCCACCACCAGACAGGGTCCTGCGACCGGAAACGTGCGCGGGCTCGGTCCAACCAAACGCCCGAAGCGGCTGCTCGAACCCATGGACCGAGATCTTCGTGAGAGGCTGATGCCTGAACGCGCGTGTCCTCGACTGCTTGGCTATGCGTCGCGAATCGCGTGGATCCGGGCGTTGATGGGATCGAGGGCAAACGCGCGATAAAAGAAGCCTCCGATCGCCCCCAGACGTTGGCGATAGGCGTCGCTGTCATAGAACTCGGCGGGGTCCTCGAACGTTCCGTGATCGGCGAGGACCATCCCGGGATCGGCGAGCTGGCTCATGGAAGACACCCGGCCGTCCCAGGTCACCACCCCCTCGGCGTGCGCCCCGTATCCAATCGTTCGGTCTTCGTCCGACAAGAGAGCGAGCGCCGATCGATGAAAGGTCGGATCCAAGATGTAGCCATCCACATCGAGGGACTCGCCGTCGAGTTCGACTTCGGTGTAGGAATGAGTGATGCGCGACGGAGGCGCGGCGTAGGGTGGAAAAAGATCGGCGATGATCTCGTTGGAGATGTCGACGAAGTGCTGGGTCGCGGGGACGCCCGCCGCGCGAAGAAGCGATGCGAACAGCGCGGATTGTGGATTGCAGTGGCCGAGGCGAAGCGCGAGGGTGTCGTTGGGCGTCGCACCATCGAAGTACGGCGTGAATCCAAACTGAATCTCGTCCCGGACGAAATGAAAGATTGCTCTCGCCTTCTCCCGCGGGGATCCGAGACCCGCGGTCAGGCCTTGGGCGGTCTCGCGCACGAGCGAGCTCGGTCGATCGAGGGTGGGATAGCGAGCGAACACACTCCCACAAGCGGCCAAGCTCATGCCACCGAGTCCAAGGAGCCCCCTCAAGATGAAGCGGCGGCGGCTTGACGTGCGCCAAAGTTGATCACTGTTCATTTACTCAACGAGAGATTTGCGGCCCATGTTGAACAGTGTCAAGCTTTCGTTGAACAGAACCTACCCGCGCGCATCCGATTCCTTTTGGCCCAACGACAAAAAACCGCCCGGAAGTCCGCCCGAAAGGCGCCGAAGAAACGAGCCAGGGGCGTGGGACAGCACCATGGCGACCTCAAGCCCGCCCTCCTCGAGGCAGCGCTCGCGCTCGTGGCAGACGGGCACGAAGGATTCTCACTCCGGGAAGTCGCACGCCGCGCAGGCGTGTCTCCGGCGGCGCCCTACCATCACTTTCCCGACAAGGATTCGCTGCTTGCGGCGGTCGCCGAAGAGGGGTTCGTGGCGCTCGACAAAGCCATCGAGAAAGCGATCGAAAAGGCCCGGAACCCGATCTCCCGGCTCGAAAGAATGGGGAGCACGTATGTCCGTTTTGCGATCACGCACCATGCGCACTATCGAACGATGTTTGCTCCATCGCTGAAGGACAAACAAAGTCACCCCACGCTCGAAGCGGCAGCGCGCCACTCGTTCGTGCGACTCGCTCGCGCGTATGCGGCCGCGCTTCCGCACGCTGGAGAGGCCGAGCTCCGACGACGAGCCGGCCTCGCCTGGGCCCTTGCGCACGGCGCGGTCGAACTCGCGGCGGACGAGATGTATCAGGCCGCCACGGGCGAACAGGAGATCGAGCGGATCGCGGCGAGCGTAGGTCAGGCGATGGTGCTCCTCGCCGCCGAAGAGAACGCGTAGCGCTCCACCTAGAGAAGGCTCTCATTCGAATCCAGCGTCGGCCCCAAACGGTCGATTCCTCGGCCGAGTAGTGATCCATCCCTCTCCCGCAGCTTTTTTGACTTCTCGATCCGAGGAGGGGTAGCGATGTAGGTGGATGTATCCCATCGTCCAGCTCCTCCTTTTGTGGCTTTGGCCCGCCTCTGCCGATGCCCAGTGCCCCGCGCCGGTCACGATCATTCGCATGGCCGGCGACGAAGCCATCGAACGGACTCGGATGCGCCTGGTCACCTGCGACGGCGCCCCCGATCCGGTAGCGCTCGACGAGCTGAGCGTGCTTGCGCGACCGCTCACGGTGGACTCGCCCGACCGTCGAAACGAAGGGGGAGCGTTCGTCGCCACCGGCATCCTGCGCCTTCATCCGGGCCTGCTCGATCGACTTCAGCGGATCGCCGACCGCTTTCCCGACCGCGCCATCGAGATCGTCTCGGGCTACCGGCCTCGGGCCCGCCGCACCAGTCGCCACCGAACCGGCCGAGCGCTCGACCTACGCGTTCAGGGCGTGACCGCCGAAGAGCTCTGCCGCTTCGTCCAGGCGTTCGATGAAACGGGGGTCGGTTACTATCCGAATAGCACCTTCTCGCATATCGACGTGCGCGAACGGAGCATGCACTGGGTGGATCAGAGCGCCCCGGGCGAACGGGCGCGCTACGGACGGGTGCCCGGCGACCCATTCCCCGAACACGATCCGGCGATGGGATTGAGCAGCGCTCGCCGGCGCCGCGATCGTTCTGCCGGGCTTCGGCCCGCGTCAGCCCAAGTCCGCGAAGAACCGACGGCCGAAGGAGCCGACGACAACTCGAGCGACGATGAGGAGTATCGCCGGCCGGAGAACCAGGCATCGTCCGAAGTTGCGGCCGAGGGTCCGGGCGCTTCCGCACCGAATCCGCCGGCACCAACTCCGTCGCCGAATCCGTCACCGAACCCAACCAGTGAACCGAGTCCTCCGCTGGATGCCGATTCCTCGGTATCTCCTCCCTCACCCGCACGTGAAACGCTCCCTGCGGTGCGCGAGGACTCGGCACCAAGTGCACCTGACGCCGCCGTTGGTTCCCGCGCGGGTCCTCCCGACCGGGGTCGCGGTGCCACCGCCCGCCCCCGGCCAAGCCTCGATCCCGGACGGAACCAAAGGTCAACCGATACCCTCCGACCAAGGCAACGCGGTCGAGCGGCAGGTCGTTCACCGATTCCCGCAGCGGCCCGCCAAGATTCTCGACCGAACGCAGAATCGACCGAGCCCGCATCGGCAGTTCCGGAGGCGCCGCTCAGCCGCGCGGAAGCGGCCCGGCTCCGGGCGCGAATCTCCCGCGAGCTCGCCCGCATTCGCGCTGCCCACGCCACCGACTGATCTCCCATTCAACCGAAAGCCATCACTCCGTCAACCGGTACACATGCGTGCGCGCCTCGCCGCGCCGCTCCAACTCGACCACCCAAGTCTTTGCCTCGCGGAGCGCCGCGTAGGCGGCAAGTGCTCGATCGGGCGAGTTCATGGAGAAGCCGTTGAGCTGAGTCAGCAGATCCCCGTTCTGAAAACCGAGCTTTGCAAGGGTCGAGTCGCGCCGAATCCCATACACCCGGACCCCCACCGTGAAGCCCCCACGAGTCACCGGGAGGATTCGCAGGCCCCCGGGCGTCCGCACCGCGGCGCTCGCCGCATCGCGCGAGACCTCCCACGCGGTGGCCCCAATGCGCTTCACCCCTGCCTCGTTCCCTTCTGCGGGAGCAGCCCACGGGAATGCTTCAGAGGACGCGCGGGAAGACGCTTCGGCCGGACGGGGCGGACTCGATGCGAGAGCGCCGACGCGGGCCGAAGTGCGCTGGGGCATCACCTCCACTCGGGGTGCGCGAGAGGCCGGCGGGGCGACCCCCACCTCGGTGGGTGCGTCTGGCCCAGATACCCATGCCGCGACCGCACCGCCAGCGGCGCCGATCCCAAGCAGCAGTGCGAGGCGCAACCCGCGACGAAGGCGAGGCGTGCGACGGGCGGGCGGAGAGCCTCCGAGCTCCCGGTCGGCGGCCTCGAGCGCCTTATCGAGCATGGCGAGCTCCTGGGCGAGAACTTGTCGCTGCTGGAGAAGGCGCGAGCGGAGCGCGCAGGGGCACTCGCTCCGGTACGGGTGCTCGCCAATATGTCCGAGGCCTTCCGGCGGGTTTGTCAGATCGTCGAAATCGGGGGCGTGGTTGGGCGAAGAGAGGGTCATGGGGGCGATCTACGCACGGCTCGTGCCACGGGCAGGCTGCGCCAACCATGAGGCGACAGTTCAAAAACGTGGATTGGTCTCCTGCGAGGCCCTCCCATTCTGCGTACCGTGGGCCTCATGCGCGATGCTCCCTCCGCTCTCCGCTCGCACTGGCACCTCGACGATGCCGTCACCTTCCTCAACCACGGATCGTTCGGGGCATGTCCGAAGCCCGTGCTGGCTTATCAGGACGAACTCCGACTTCGGATGGAACGCGAGCCCGTCCAGTTCTTTGTGATGGAGCTCGAAGGACTTCAGAACCAAGCGCGGGAGGCGGTGGCGAAGTTCGTCGGTGCACGCCCCGAGGATCTGGGGTTTGTGCGAAACGCCACCGCGGGCTTCAATGCCATACTTCGTTGTCTTCCTTTTGAAGCCGGCGACGAACTCCTGACCACCGACCACGCCTACAACGCCTGCCGCAACACGATCGACTACGTGGCTTCGCGCACGGGGGCGACGGTGGTCACCGCGCACGTGCCCTTTCCCCTCGCCTCGCCCGACGAGGCCACCGAAGCCCTGCTCCAGGCCGCCTCGGACCGCACCCGGCTCGCCATCGTCGATCACATCACGAGCTCGACCGGACTGGTGCTTCCGATTGCGGACATCGTGAAACGTCTCCGCGAACGGGGCATCGAAACGCTGGTGGACGGCGCCCATGCGCCCGGCATGGTCGACCTCTCGATCGAGTCGCTCGGGGCCGGCTACTACACCGCGAATTTTCACAAGTGGGTGTGCGCCCCGAAAGGCGCGGCGATGCTCTGGGTTCGCCCCGACCTTCAGGAAGGCTTTCACCCGGCCGCGATCAGTCACGGCTACAACTCGCCGCGACCGCGAAAGAAGTTCCTCGAAGAGATCGACTGGGTCGGCACCGACGACCCCTCACCGGCCCTCGCGGTGCCGAAGGCCATCGAGTTCATCGGCAGCCTTCTCCCTGGCGGATGGGACGAGATCCGCACGCGCAACCGAACCCTCGCCCTGGCTGGCCGTCGCATCCTCGCCACCGCCCTCGATGTCGACGTCCCCGCCCCCGAATCGATGATCGGAACGCTCGCCGCGCTTCCCTTGCCGGACGGAGGGGACCCGGTGCTCACGACGGCGCTCTACTCTGACCCGATCCAGCGGGCGCTTTTTCGGAAGCACCGCATCGAGGTGCCGGTCCCTCCCTGGCCGGCCCCACCAAAGCGCCTCATTCGAATCAGCGCCCATCTTTACAACACCCGAGAAGACTACGAACGCCTTGCGACTGCACTCCCCCCACTGCTGGGCTAGACCGATGCGGGCTACAGCTCCGCCGAACCTTTGGGTCACTGAAGAATGCCGCAGGCTTCGTCGTTCTGCTGATCGATGCAGTAGTCGATCGCACAGTCCATCACGAGGCGAAGCAAGTCTTCGCAGAGCTCGGGCTCACAGCGTTCCGCTTCCTCGGCGCAGCGGATTCCCTCTTCCCACGTCGGCAGGCACCCCGCACGCGCCACCAACTCTCCCTGAAGTGCACAGGTATCGGCGCACTCTTCCGCTTCGACGCCTTCTTCTAGCGGACACGGAGCGAGCCGCTCGCACGCGACGACGCATCGTGCGACCACCCGGTCTCTTCGGCTCGCTCGTGGCTCCTCCGCCGAACCATCATCGTTCGCGCCGTGGCTCTCTTCGGCTCGAGGGCTATCTCCCCCGGGCGTCTCATGCATGGGATCTCCTTCGGCCGTCGGCGAAGACGCACCGCACCCGACGATCAACCAGGAGAGCACCACCACCCGCATAACTCATCGTACCCCAGTCAATGCAAATACGAGTTAATGCCGATACGAGTTAATGCCGATACGAGTTAATGCCGATACGAGTTAACCGCGATAGGAGTTAATGCCAACACGAAGTTCATTCCGGGTCACATGTCCCGGCAACCCGCAGGCACGCGCGGCAGACGTAGATCGCCGCCGGGAATCCGCGCGGATTCAGCCCGCTTTCGCCGAAGTGAACGGGAGCTCGGTCGCGGGCTTCTTGGGCGCCTTGGCTCGACGACGCTTCGGCGCCGGCTTCTTCTTGGGCGGGTTGAGATCGATCGTGGCGAGGCGCGACTGAAGCTCGGTGTCCCCAACGCTTTCCGCGTAGACCTTGGCATAGGCGTGGGCAAGCTTGGCCGAGCGCTCGAGGGCCGTCTCCTCGGCATTGAGACGCTCGCGCGCCGCGTCGAGTGCATCACGCGCCCGCTCGACCTCCGCCTTTGCATGCTCGACCGCCTGAGTTCCTTCCGCGACGTTCTCGGCCAATTCTGCGAGGCCCTGGGCATCGATATCTGGGAACGCCACCTCCGAAAGGTGGTCTTGAAAGACGGCCACCACCGCGGCGATCGGAGCCGAGGGATCGGCGGCATGGAGCGGATCATCAGCACTGTTCATATGTTCACTCTAGTCCCAATTCCGCCATTCGGTCAAGCGATCTGCCACCTCGAGCCCCAGAGTTTCGCGTAGTGGTCCACCGGCTCACATTCGTCCTCCTCCTGGTGGCCTGTGGCCCGGCCATCGAGGAAGCGCCGAGCTCCGCATTCCGTTCGATCCAGCTCCCCGTCCGACCCGCCCGCGCGGGACAGGCGCGAACCGGCGACCCCGCTCCTCAGCCGCCCCCCGAGCTTGGCCTTCGCTGCGACAGCGATTGCCCCGACGCGGTGGGGATGGTGGTCTTTCCTGGGCCTGAAGAAGGCGAGCGGTGCACCGCATCGCTGATCACGCCAAACCAGATGGTCACCGCGAGCCACTGCCTTCCCGCGGACCGACGCCGACCGGGCGCGAGCTGCGCGGACGCGTGGATCGGCTTTCCGGGCCGGCCCGCGGAGTGGGTGCGCTGCGACGAGGTCGTCCGCGCCCACATGACCGATGACGAACAGGCCCTTCGAACGGATGTTGCCATCCTGCGCCTCGAGTCGCTCGTCGAGCGGACGCCCCTGGTCGTCGACCGAACCACCCTTCCGATCGGCGACGTGGTCACCGTGACGTCGGTGACGCCGCATCGCGTGTATCGCTCGCAGCACTTCGTCGATTCACAGCACTGTCGGGTCCACAGCTCGGACCGCGCCGAAGAGTATTTTGGTCCCGACGCTGCGCTCGTTGGATGGCTCGGCGATTGTCCGATCGAGCGCGGAAACTCGGGTTCTCCGGTCCTCGACCGCGACGGGCGCCTCCGCGCCGTGGTGCACGGAGGCTCTCACCCGTTCTTCGGCATCGGCGTGATGAGTTCGCTATAGCGGAGGCAAACGGCCGGGGAGCTCGGCACGGGTTGCCCCAAGGACGAGCATCGTCGAGGGGTCCTGCACAAACGCCACGATCGCACTTTGGTGCACATCGTATGACTCAGGCAGGGTCAAGGTCGTCCGACCGTCGACGGGCCGAGTGAGTAGACGACGCACGACGTTGTCGTGCTGAAGTCGGCGCCCTGCGTTCTCTCCGCGGGTCACCACCGACGAAAGCCCACTCTCCACGAGCGCGATCTGCATTCGCGCAGCGCGAGGCGCGCCCGGAGACGCGTGGTTCACCCGCAGCTGGCGACCGTCCCGTTCGAGCCGGAGTTCCACCTCGACCCGCGCCAGGCGACGAAGAAAGCGATCGACATGCCCGAGGACCTCTCGCTCGCGAGATCCGACGAGCGCATCGGCACCATTGATCACCACCTGCGGGGTGTAGACGCGGCCTGTGTCGAAGGCGCGGGCGTAACGCCGCTGGCGCGCGGAGTATTCGCTTCGGCTGAATGGATCCTGCCATCCGATCCAGTTCCAGTAGTCGACGTGAAAGGACAGCGGGTAGACGTGGGGCTTGTCCCGGCGTCGACTTTCCTCGAGACGCCGAAGCACATCATCGGCCGGAGGACAGCTCGAGCATCCTTGCGACGTAAAGAGCTCGACCACCGCAAACGGTGGCGCCGACCCATCGGGCGAGCGATCGGCGGCCGGGTTGTGCTGCTGGGCGGGAAGGCCCGCAGAGTAGAATAAGGTCCCCGCGGCCAAGAGGACTCCCGCGCCCCCGAGCCAGGAGCCGAGCCAGGAGCGAGGTAGTCGACGCATTACCAATGTACGTATCGCCGCGGGGAGGGTTACGAAGGTGCCCCAACGAACCGCTCCTTCCTCGTCCGGTGGTCAGTCCGGGCAAGGAATCTCGGCGCCGATCACCCCCGGGCCCACCGGGTCCGGATCCGTGTCTGGTTCCGGTTCGATGGTGATGATGAAGAACTCGAACCCTCGCTCGGAGATATCACCCACGGTGGAGCTCACCGAACCTTGCAGGCTTGCGTCGGTATTGAAGCGACCGACCGAAAGGTGCGCTTCTCCTCCCCCTGCCAGCCACGCTTCGTAGCGTTGGTCGACCAGCGGACTCAGGCCGCCCACCTGAAGCTCGACCTGGCCCGGGACCGGATCGATGGTGACGGTTCCCTGCCCATCTTCGGCCGCGGGGTCGGAACGCTCAAAGAGGCCGAGGTCGAGCATGAACGGCTGATCGCCCAGCGATGCATTGCAGCCCGCAGCCATCATCGCCAATGCCACGCTGCTCGCTCTCCAGACCAGGATCACCTTCCAATCTACGATAGCCTTGCAATCCTCCGTTTTCATCTGGTTTTTTGCCCGCTAACGTAGAGCCAGCGATGGCACCGAGCGTTCAGATCAATGGCATCGACCGAACCCTCGAGGGCGTCGATGCGAACACCACGCTTCTTAACTTTGTCCGCGGACTTGGTCTGACCGGTACCAAGGAAGGCTGCGCCGAAGGCGAATGCGGCGCATGTGCGATGGTATGGATCAGCACCACCCAAGGTCGGGCCCAGTTTGAACCTATCAACTCGTGCCTGGTGTTGGCCCACGCGACCCAAGGACGGCAGGTGTGGACCGCGGAGGGGCTGGCCCGCGGCGACACCCTTCACCCCGTCCAGCAGGCCATGATCGATGCGGGTGGCTCCCAGTGCGGGTACTGCACTCCAGGCTTCGTGATCAGCCTCTTCGCCGAATACTACCGAGCCGGTCGCGACGGATACGACCCCGAGTCGATCAGCGGGAACCTCTGTCGCTGCACCGGCTATCGACCGATTCGAGATGTGGCCCAAGCGCTCGGAACGCCCGCCGAGGACGATCCTTTCGTCACCACCCTCGCGGCCTATGAGCCGAACGCCGCCGCATCGGCGGATGCAGGTGCCCCCGGTCCGAAGTTCGTACAGCCAACCTCGCTTTCCGAACTATTCGACGCGCTGGACAAAGGACCAAGCCGTCTGGTCGCCGGGGGCACCGACGTGGTCGTAGAGATGAACCAAAACCATGTTCGCCACCCGCGAATCGTCGCCATCGACCGAGTCGAGGAACTTCGAGCAGTGAAGCTCAGCAAGGACGAAGTCGAGATCGGCGCCGGCGTGCCGCTCGCAGAGCTCGAGCGCACGCTCGCTGAAGTGCCAATGTTCGAGGAGCTTTTTCCTCTCTTTTCGTCACGCCTCATTCGCAATCGAGCAACGCTAGGAGGAAATCTCGTGAACGCATCGCCGATCGGCGATTCGCCGCCGGTGCTCCTCGCGCTCGGCGCCGAACTCGTGCTCGCCCGCCGCGGCGGGACGCGTCGGGTTGCCCTCGACGGTTTCTTTACTGCGTATCGAAAAACGATCCTCGAAGATGGAGAGATCGTTCGTTCGGTCGTCATTCCTCGGCCGTTTCCCACCGACACGCGCTTCTACAAAGTCTCGAAGCGGGTCATGGACGACATCTCGACGGTCGCCGCGGCGTTCGCGATCGACCGAAGCGGCGGCGTGGTCACCGCTGCTCGGCTCGCCTACGGGGGGGTCGCCGCCACGCCGGCTCGGGCCCACGACGCCGAACAGGCCCTCATCGGAAGTCCTTGGAATGGGGCCACCGTGAGCCACGTCTGCAAAGTGCTTCGCAAAACGTTCACTCCGATGACCGATCATCGAGGCTCCGCCGATTACCGTGCCGCGATGGTCGAGCGGCTGTTTCAGAAGTTTCACTCCGAGCTAAGCATCCCGATGGCCCCCGCCGACTAAGGCCTGCGGCGCTCAGCGCCGGGCGGACGCGCCTCGCTGGCTACTCCATCGCGGCCAGGAACGCGAGGGCCTGCTCCCGGGTATCCGCAGACGGCTCTGCCTCCTCAAAGAGCCGGTCCAGTTCGGGATGGAGCCCCCGGATCTGATCGAACGACTTGAGCGTGCTCCGACTGACGCGCATCTCCTCCACCACGCGTCGACGAAGCCCAGCCAGGCTCGGCCTGTCGAACCGGGATGTATCTGGAAACGAGGTGCTCCGCTGCAAGAGGACAACGGTCGCGCAGCAGTCGCTCCACAGCCTCGCGCCCGATGAGACGTCCTCTTCCTCGATGCCCTGAAGCCAGCCCATGATCCGATGTTGGAGTTCGATAAGAAGCTGGAGAACCTCGCGGTCGATATAGGGCCGACACCCTTCATCGCCCCGAATAAGGGCCAGCACAGTGCCCAGACGCCGGAGCCGTATCCGGTAGCCATCTCGCGTGGTCGGGGCTTGCTGATCGGTTTCGAAGCGCAGTTTGCCGAAGCGCGCACGAACCCGGCCAACCTCGGCAGCCTGCACTGCATCTAGATGGTTCGACGGCCCCCCGAATGCCTCGACGATGGCTGCGAGGGCAGAATCGACCTCCGCCTCGAGAAAGGGGCCGGGATTGTCGACGTCTTCTCCACGAAGGCGATGAAGCGCGAACCTCGCGACGGTAGAAACCTCACCCTCTGGGCAAGCGGAAAGGCGTTCAAGAAGGACGCCGCATCGAGCCAACCACCCTCGGAGAGCCTCTGGCGTGCCTCGAGGCCGTTGCTGCCGAAGCAACAAAACGCGCTCGATAATCTCATTTTCTCCAGAACCCAGCGTTCTTTCTCGCCCCAAAGTTGATCGTCCGGCACACCTCAATGCGACCTGAAACAGGTTACCTACTGGCAAACGCCTCACGCAAGCATATCGAGAGAAGCCCGCACACGAGCACACCGTGTGCGTAAAGTGGCCTACCGGGTTCGGTTTGGGCTACAGATTTCACCTCGCCGTGCTCAAACAGGAGTTGGCAAAGCGACAACCCGCATTGTTAGTAGGGCAACATTGTGACGATCGATAGCGAGGCCCGACGACACATCATCCCACAGGGACCGACGTACGAGGTGTCGATATGTTCTTCGTCTACGGAGTCGGTGCACTCCCTTCCGGTGCAGTCGCCCACCGGCATGCACGCGCCGCCGCTGTTGCACGTCTGACCGCTCGGGCACGTTCCACACGAGCCACGCACATTGCCTCAAACCATAGTCATTCCGTCGATGCTCGACCGTGCCCCAATCGTCGGAATGGGTGGCAACAGAATGCCGTGGAATGGCGTTAAGCCTGCTTTCAAACGGCATTCAGGACGACAACCGCGTGGCTCGACCGAGAGTCTAGGCAACCGACCGGTGGGCTCGCGAATGGCTCCGGGGCGCACTTGGGCGTGTTCGAGTCTGGGCGCGGAAGGATGCGCGAGACGTTTGGCTACCGACGGCCGAGTAAAGCCTGAGGTTTTCGGCTGCCGCGCCGACATTTTTCGACCGTCTGGGTCCATTTTCGGGCGGGTGAATCCGGCGCCGGGCTGAATAGTTATCCCATTCCATGGGTCAGCTAGATATGAAGCATTCCGCCGCCCTCGCGGTCCTGATGGGTGTCTCTCTCTTCGCGGCAGACCTGGCCGCGCAGCGTCCTCAAACAACGGGCCGCCGACACCACATTCAGGCTCAGACGCCGATTCAGGCCCAGCGCCGAAATCAGGCCCAGCGCCGAAATCAGGCTCAACGTCGCAGCCAATTCCAGAACCGCGGACAGTTCCAGAACCGCGGACAGTTCCAGAACCGCGGACAGTTCCATAACCGCGGACAGTTCCATAACCGCGGACAGTTCCATAACCGCCAGGTCCACCGTGGCACGCGCATGCAGATCCGACAGCAGCGTCGCCAGATTCGGCAACAGCAGCGTCAGATCCGTCAGCAGCAGCGCCAGATCCGTCGCCAGCAGCGCTTCGACCGCCGTCCGCTGGGTCGTAGGCACGTTGTTCGGCAGCGTTCACAGGTCTACGTCCAGCCTCAGGTCTACGTCCAACCCCAGCCCACGTACACGCAGCCGACCTACGTGCAGCCGCAAACCTACGTCCAGCCGCAGACCTACGTGCAACCAGCCTACCCCTCGACCGAGGTCCACGTGCAGGTCCAGCCGCCACACCAGGGTTACTCGCAGGACTTCTACAGTGTGAGCACTGCGTGCGAGCAAGCCTTCGAAGGGTCGGCCAACGAGCAACGCTGCATTCAGCTCGCGCTCCAGAGCGCCTACTCGCCGGTCGCCACGATTCAGGCCTGCGAGCGGGCATTCGAAGGGGATGAGAACGAGCTCTGCTGTGTTGAAACCGCGCTCCGCGCCCAGTACGACATCGCGTCCACGATTCCAGTGTGCGAAAACGCTTTTGATGGCGACCAAAACGAGCTCGCCTGCCTCGAGCGTATGGTCCGGCGCCCCGACGTCAACGCGATTCAGCTCTGTGAAAACACGTTCGACGGTGACCAGAACGAACTCGCGTGTCTCGATGCGGTCGCGGCGAGCAGCTACGACGCGGCTCAGATCGTGCCCTGGTGCGACCAGCAGCATTCGGGTGACCAGAACGAGCTCGCGTGCCTCTATCAGTACCGCTGACGACTTCGCCAGGCTCGCTGGGTGCTGCGAAGTTCACAGTCCGAGCCATGACAGAAGCGCCGCAGCCGGGCATAGTTCCCGGGTGCGGCGTTCGTTCGTTTGGGGTGTTGCTCTGGTCACAAGCATCGGCTGTTACAAGAGCCACACCATCGATGACGAGGCAGACGGCCGGCCCGACGCCTCGCGCGACACGGCGGTCGATGCGCTCGTGGATGCCCCAGCCGACACATCCGTCGACGTGGCGTTCGACTCCGACCTTTGCTTTCGCGACCCGGAGGCATGCGAGGTCGTGGCCCGCCTCGATGGGCTACGGTGGGAGCTTCCCTGCGACGAAGTGTTAAGCGATGCGGTCTGTGCAACCGTCGAAGCCACCCGGGATCGGACGATGTTCGCACCCGAGCTCCGCGGGCGAAGCTTTGCCGTAACGCTTCGCTTTCGTGGCGTCATCGAAACCAAGGAATACCGCGACGGCGAGGGCGACGGCTACTTCTCGCGCGGCGGAACCCCAGACGGCACCAACTGGAATATCTACGCGCTGGTGACGTCCTCCCCAAATGAAACCTACTACCTCAACAACGGTGG
>JBCCZL010000007.1:0-43840 GCA_039187775.1 Myxococcota bacterium | reverse complement strand
GGTTTCCGGCGCTTCTGTGTTTGGCTAACGCGTCTTGGAAGCGCTCGCTTGCGAGGGGGTAGTCTCCAAGAAGGAGCGCCAGCCGACCGAGCGACGTGGTGAGGAGAGCGTCGAGGTAGGCTTCTCCTTCGGCCTGGGCGAGGGTTTGCGCACGCCGAAAGTGAACCTGCGCTTGAGAGAGCGCGCGTTCCGCGCGAAGTACTCTTCCTAGACTCCAAGAAGCATACGCTTCCTCGAGCGGGTCTGTTGATCGTGCGAGCGCAAGCGCGGTTTCCGCCAGTCCACGATCGCGCTTTAGGTCCGCGAGGTCGCGGAGCGCCCGAACCGTGGCAACTGGGTCTTTGCATGCCACGGCACAATCATGAGCCTCCCGAAGCCACTGTTCAGCGGCCGGGTAGTTGCCGGTGATCAATGCGATTCGTCCGGACGTTTGCAAGGCGCGGGCGATCGTCGACGACGCTGCGCCGTGCGATGATCGGCACCGGTCTAGCGCGGCACGCGCGGGCTCGAAGCGCCCGGCGCGTCGTTCCGCGCGACCCTTCCGAAGCCAGAGCTCTGCGGCATCGGCGGCGCTCGCCTCTATCCGCTCCGCCAGCACATCTTGCAACACGGTGTCCAACAGGTGGCTCTGGACCAGCGGGCTTGCCCTCACGGAGTAGAGATCATCAAGAGCAAGGGCAATCTTTGTCGCAGCGGTCCCCTTTAGGCAGCGAGCCACATGGAAGCCGTGCAGCAGGTTTGCCTCCTCGAGCTGGAGCTCTCTCCGGGCATTTCGGCTCGACATCTCCGTGGCGAGCTCTTCGCAGTGCGCCACGAATCGAAGTTCAGCGTTGGCCTTCTCCTTCGTTTCCAGCATGCCATCGGCGTACTGACGAGTGCTCGCGAGCAGTCGAAACCGGCTCTTGCCGAGCGCTTCCTCATGCAAAACCAGTGAGGCGCGACAGAGCGCCGCGAGGCTCTTCAGAACCGTCGAGGCGCCGGATGGTGCCACCACAGCTTCTGCGCTGGCGCGACTGAAACTCCCTCGAAACACTGAAACATACTCCAGCACGCTGCGAGCCTCTGGGTCGAGGAGGCGCCACGAGCGTGCAATCGCATTCCGAAGCGACTCCGCGTTGGGAAGCGTGGCGCGCTCGAGTGCATCGAGTGGGTCGTCCAGCTCACTCTCGATCTCCTCTAGGGTGGAAGCACTTGCCCGATGGGCCGCGAGCTCGAGCGCAAGGGGAAGCCCGTCGCACTTGGCCACCACCCTGTCGAGGCTCTCGTGTTGGGCGAACCGCTCTGCGCGTGGAGCGCCCGAGCTATTGGACAAGCGGTACAGAAAGAGTGAGCGTGCCGCCGACGAATCGAGAGGTTCGAGTCGATGGATACGCTCACCGCGAACGCCAAGCGGAAAGCGAGAAGTTCCGACGATCCAGAGACCGGCAACCGCCTTCACCCAATGCTCGAGGTGAGGATGAACCAAAGCTGGAAGCTGTTCGAGGTTATCGAGAATGAGGAGCCTGCACCCACGCTGCCGGAGCGTGACCGCAATGCCCGCGGCGAGCGCGTCGGCAGTTCGTGCGCGGTGGCCGCCTCCGACCGCGTCGCTGACCGCAGACACGAAACCGATATTGGTGTCACGGTCGGCGAGGTAGACCGTGATTGTTCGTGCCTCTGGTCTTGCCACAGCCACGTGTTCCGCCAGTCGGGTCTTGCCTACGCCGCCTGCGCCCACGATGGTGAGCAGCCCGCCCGTCGATTCGGCAACGCGCTGGGCGAGCTCGGCTTTGTCGGCTTCGCGACCGATGAGTGTCTGTGGCCCGGGCATTTGCGGCTCTAGCTAACCTGAAACTACGACGAAAGCCGAAGGATTCGGAGTGTGCACTGGGCAGGATAGACACCGCTTCGAAGACCGGATTCCGGAGTTCGTGGCTACGCCATTTCGAGGAACAAGCTGTCCGGGTTTTCGAGGTAGCCGATGACGTCGTAGGCGAACGCCGCGCCGATGTGCCCGTCGACGATCCGATGGTCGAACGACAGCGAGAGGAGCATCACCGAGCCGATCACGATGGCGTTGTTCCGAACCACCGGCTTCTGCTTCATCTGGTGCACGCCGAGGATGCCGACCTCGGGGTGATTGAGGATCGGAGTGGCAAAGAGGCCGCCCTGCTTGCCGAGCGAGGTGATGGTGAAGGTGGAGCCGGAGAGCTCCTGCGGGGTGAGCGTGCCGGCGCGTGCGCCTTCGCCCAGTCGTTCGATCTCTTTGGCGAGCTCAACGATGCTCAGTCGGTCGGCATTGCGCACCACCGGGACCATCAGCCCCGCGTCCGTCGCCGCGGCAATTCCGATGTGGTAGTAGCGCCGCGTGACGAGCTGGTTATTGGCTTCGTCGAGCGCGGAGTTGAGGGAGGGGTTCTTCTTGAGTGCCCCGATGACCGCTTTGACGATGAACGGGAGATAGGAGAGGCGAACCCCCTGCTCCGCGGCGGGCTCCTTCAGCCGGCTTCGGAGCGCGACCAGCGAATCACAGTGGCACTCTTCTACAAAGGTGAAGTGCGCCGCGGTGTTCTTGGTGTGCTGCATTCGTTCGGCGATCTTCCGGCGAATGCCCACGAACGGTTTCCGGTCTTCGAGCGCGGGGTCTTCGCCAGAGTCGATCGTCGTGGGGGCCCGGGCAGGCCGAGGGGGAGCGGCTCTGGCGGTCGGGGATGTAGGAGCCGGCGTGGCTCCACCGGAATGGAATCCGCGAATGTCGTCTTTCGACACGCGACCACCCTTCCCGGTGGGCCGCACCCGTCGAAGATCGACGCCGAGGTCTCGCGCGAGCTTTCGGGTCGCGGGCGTGGCGAGAGGCTTCTCCCGAAAGTAATCGTCGCCCGAGCTGACGGCGGGCGCGGGTGGGGGTGCCGTCGGGGCCGACTGGAAGTAGCTCGAGCCCGGCAATCCCTCCCGGATGTCGCCAACCGCGGTGGCAGCCGGGCCGTCATCTTTGGCGGCCACATCCTTGGGGGCCACGTCCTTGGGGGCTTCCGCCTCGACCACTGTTTGCTCGGTGGCAGGCTTTGCTACCACCGCGGCGCCGTTGCCACCGCCGGCGGTGTCGATCACCACGAGCACGGTGCCGACCGCGGCGGTCGCGCCGACTTCGTAGTTGAGCTGTGCGATCGTGCCTTTCTTCGGCGCACCGATCGTGACCGTGGCCTTGTCGGTCATCACCTCGACCATTGGGTCATCTTCGTTCACCGCATCGCCTGGCTGAACGTGCCACTCGACGATCTCTCCCTCGGTGACCCCTTCGCCGATGTCGGGAAGCTTGAACTCGAAAGCAGACACTCTTCGACTCCTAGAACTGGGCCGCTTCGACGAGCGCCGGAGTAATCCGATGCTGAAGCGGAAGGTATTCATTTTCGAGGGTGTAGGGGAACGGCGTATCGAAGCCCGTGATGCGCGTCGGCGGCGCCTCAAGGTGCACAAACGCTCGCTCGGTGATCAGCGAAACGAGCTCCGCTCCGAAGCCGCAGCTCTTGGGAGCCTCGTGCACGATGGCGGCGCGGCCGGTCTTCTTGACGCTCTCGATCACCGTATCGATGTCCAAGGGCCAAAGCGTCCGAAGGTCGATCACCTCGACATCGATTCCTTGGCTGGCCACTTCCTCGGCCGAGGAGAGCGCTTCGTAGAGCATCGCGCCCCAAGCGACGACGGTGATGTCGGCCCCTTCGCGGACCACCTTCGCCTGGCCGAGGGGAATCTCGTACTCCTCTTCGGGCACGTCCATCTTGACCGCGCGGTACACCCGCTTCGGCTCGAAGAAGAGCACCGGGTCGTTGTCTCGAATCGCCGAAAGAAGAAGGCCCTTGGCGTCGTAGGGGTTCGATGGGCACACCACCTTGAGCCCGGCGGTATGGATGAAGAGCGCCTCTGGGGACTGCGAATGGTAGAGGCCGCCGCGAATTCCTCCGCCGACCGGTGTCCGAATGACCATCGGCACGCTGTATTCCCCGCCCGACCGATAGCGGTACTTTGCCGCTTCGCTCACGATCTGATCGAACGCCGGAAAGATGAAGTCAGCGAACTGAATCTCGGGGACGGGGCGCATCCCGTAGAGGGCCATGCCGATCGCTGCGCCGATGATCCCGCCTTCGGCGAGCGGAGTATCGATGACGCGTTCCTCACCGAACTCGTCGTACAACCCTTCGGTGACCCGGAACACGCCGCCCACCTTTCCGACATCCTCGCCAAGGACGACGACGTCCGGATCGCGACGCATCTCCGCGAACAGGGTGGAGTTGATCGCCTGCACTAAGTTCATCTCGGCCATGGGTCTCTCCGGGGCGGCGAAAGTACCCGGAAACCAAGCCTAGAGCTAGAGCCTCACCGTGCCTCCTCTGGGCTCCCTGAGGCGTATTTGGCTGCCTCGAGGGCGTGCGATTCCTCAGAGGCGAACTACTTCTCCCAGGGCATGGGGTACGCAAACTGGGTGTAGCTTCGCTCGTGTTTGTTCTGCAGCTCGAGCTCGTCCACCAGGAGCGCGGGGCTGATGGTGCTCACGGGAAGGTCCCCGCTCTCGGCCCCGCAAAACGAGTTGTCGACGGCGCGGTCTTTTCCGACCGCCACGATGCCCCGAATCGCATTCAGGGGAGTGCCGACCAGGTCGACGCCGCGGATGAGCTCTTCTCGACCGTCGGGAAAGATCCGTGTGGCGATATCGATCTCTCCGAGGAACGCCTGAAAGTCGTAGGCCTCGGTACTCGTCTCGCCACCCGAGGCCTGCACGATCCGAATGCCGTAGGGCACGCCCTGCTCGCGAATCTCCGCGACGAACGCGTCCCGAAGCTTTGCCTCGGACAGGCCCTCCTCGACGTCCACGATCGTCACG
This sequence comes from Myxococcota bacterium, assembly GCA_039187775.1. GTDB lineage: Bacteria > Myxococcota_A > Polyangia > Polyangiales > JBCCZL01 > JBCCZL01. The sequence continues at coordinate 38,982 of JBCCZL010000007.1, read as the reverse complement.
CCCATCCGGCTCATTGCCCGCGCATGGTGCCGACTTCGACCGTGGCCGTTCGACTTGTGTCCTTTGCCGATCGGTGCCCGCGAGGTGAGAAAGCCTCGAAGCTCGCCGTCCACGATCAGCTCGGCGTTCTGCGCATCGACGCCCTCATCGTCGAACGCGTAGTGGCCCGTGAGGGATTTTCCTTCGAAGCGCTCGAGCCGCGGGTCGTCCCGAAGGGTCAAACCTTCGGGTAAGATCGCTTGTCCGCGGGAGTCTCGAAAGGTGTGGCCCTCGGTCGGTGAAAGGAGCCGGTTGCCTTCGAGCCGATGGCCGAGCGCTTCGTGAAACAAGAGGCCCGCCGGCCGGGGATCGAGAAGCACGGGGCCGCTAAATGCACGCACCGTGGGCGCCGCGGTCAGCGCTTGAAGCTGGCTGTGCATGCCGCGGATGAGCTTACGGACCTGAGCAAGCGTCGGGAGCTCATCCGGGTCGGCCACGAAGAAAGTCTTCGAGAGCGGCGATCCCACGCCCTTCTCGGAGAGGTACCAGAGGTACACCTCGAGGGTGTAGTAGGGCATCGACTGGACCTGAAGCGTGCCTTCGGAGCTCACGAAGATGCGCACCGAGTGCCGCGCAGTGAACTTCACCGATCCGTTCTTGAGCTGGGGATAGCGGCGGAGTTCGGCCGACGCCTTCCGGACGAAGTTCCGATAGTGATCGTGATCGACCTCGGGGAGGTTCCGCCAGGCGATGCTCTCCTTGCCGTCGGTCCGCTGAAAGCTCTGGAGAGCGGCGTTTTCATCCTGAAACGTGAGGGCAAAGGACTTCTTGCGAAGGTAGGCGTCGAGCGCTTCGCGGTAGCGCGCTTCGGTCAGTCGCCAGAGCGCGTGCTGAACGCCTGCTTCGTCGCCGCCGATCGGCATCTCCGCCATCTCGAACGATTCTTCCTGCTTGCTGTTGTCGTTTAGCCCGCCGTCCTGCACCTGGTCATAGCGATAGCTGCCAACGCGCACGTCGGCGAGCGAGTCGCGGCGCTTGTAGTGGCTGTCGGCGGTAAGGGCTCCGTACTTTGCGTCAGTGATCCAGAGCTCTTCCGAACGAAGCAGCTGCGAAACGAAGTACGGTCGAGGGTGACCCTTCACTCGCATGCGTTCCTGCGCGCGAAGGACTTCCTTCTTGAGAAGTTTGGCCAGCTTGGTGGCGTCTCGGCGTTGCACGGGTTGCCCTCTACCCCGAAGGAATCGGCTCCGTCGAGCTGAATCGACGTCGGAACGGACGACAGTCGTTCGGCCGATAACTTGCCCCCGCACGCCGCGGCTGAGGACCATAACGTTGCGGTTCGTTGCGCGGGCCGCGAGGAGGTGTTTTGCGTTTTATCCGCTTGCTTGTGTGTGCGGCAGCTCTCGCGCTCTTGCTCCCCACGGCTGCGTCGGCGCAGGAGGGCAACTGGTCCGATAAGTCCGGGACGTTTGGCATTGGCTACACCGGGACCCTCGGCGGCCAAAACGGGATCAATGCCCGCTATTTCTTTAGCAATCTCTTTGGGATCGATCTGACGCTGGACTTTGGTCTCGAGATCATCAGCCCCGATATGGGCGACTCCGAGAACGTGATCACCTTCGGCGGGAGCCTCTACGTCGTGTTTAAGGTCGCCTACTGGGACAAGGGCAGCCTCGGGATTATCGGAGGCTTCGATGTCGAGCTCATCTCCGATAGCCGAGTCGACGATCTTGGAAGCAACTTTGCCGTGGGCTTGGGCCTTCAGGGCGAGTGGTTTCCGACGGAGTACCTCTCGCTGTTCGCCCAGGGTGGCCTTCGGCTCGACATTCTCACCGACCAAGACGCCAACGTGAGTCCCGGGGTAACCGGCGGTGACATCAGCGGAGTCGCCCTCGACCTTGGTGCAGATCTCTTTGGGCAGTTCGGCTTTACCGTGTGGTTCAACTGATGCGCTTTCAATCCACCCCTCAGTTTGCAAAGAGGCACATGCAACTTCGATTCGTTTTGGTAAGCCTCGCGGTGCTCTCGGCGATGAGTTCGACGGCGAGTGCTCAGATCGTGGCGGACCCGGAATCGGACGGGCCGCTCCTCGCGGGCAATCGATCCGATAAAGGCGGACGCTTTGGTCTGGGCTTCGAGGGCACGCTGGGTGGCACCATCGGCCTCAACGGCCGCTACTGGATCTCCCACGACGTTGGGATCCAGGGCACGGTGTCGTTCGGCTTTGCGTCGGGGTCGATCGAAGCGGGCATGGCCGACACGGACTTCAGTTCGTTCCGGCTGGGCCTCGGAGCGGCGGCGCAGTTTCGGGTGGCGAGCTGGTCCGACGGAGCGCTGAGTGCGTTTGGCGGGCTCGACTTTGGCATCCTCACCGCGTCGGCGGGGCCCTTCGATGCCTCCACGGTCTCGGTCGGAGTGAACGGGGGCATTCATGTGGAGTGGTTTCCCGCGGACTACCTATCGATTCACGGGCAGGCAGGGCTTGGTTTCGTCTTCACGAACTTCTCCGACGACGATGCCGGCAACATCATCGGGGGGAGTCGCTCCACGGTAGTCCTCGACCTGGTCGGTGACCTTTATACTGGGTTTGGGATTACCTTCTGGTTTGGCTGAGGTGTCCGTTGCTCCTCGTGGGCCGCGGTCCTAATGTTCACTCATGGCGAAGACGACGATCATCTTTGGCGGCGCGCTGATCGCTCTCGGCCTCGTGTCCTATTTTGGGACGGGGATGGCGAGCGTGACCGCCCTTATCCCGGCCTTCGCCGGCATCCCGTTTTGTCTCCTTGGCGTGGTGGCGCTCAAGGAGAGTCTTCGAAAGCATGCGATTCATGTGGCGCTGCTCCTCGCCCTGGTCGGGGGGCTGGGGAGTGCGGGCATGGGCTTTCCGAAGCTCGTCACAATGATCACCGGCGGCGAGGTGGCTCGCCCCCAAGCGGTGATCGTGCAGTCGATCATGGGGGTCATCCTGATCGTCTACGTAGCCATGGGCATCAAGTCGTTCATCGACGCCCGGAAGGCCCGCGCCGCCGAATCCCAGGGGTAGCCGCGTTCGGCAAACGTCCGGCGCGGGCACCGCGAGCGAGCCGACCAGCCGTCCTCATGGAGACAGCGCGGCTCACCGAGCGATTAGCTCGGCCCGGCGGCCACTTGCTTCGCCACATCCGCGGCTTCGAGCTCCTCGCCGTCCGCGACGACGCAGCTCGCGTGAGCGATGTCGCCAAGGGCCCGGAGGATTCGCTTGCGCTTTTCCGGATCGCTCGACGTCAGGCCTGCCCCGTGGGCGCTCAAGAACGCCGCCGCCAGGTCCTTAAAGAGATAGACCCGGTTCTCGATGGTTCCGTTGTCGTTGTTGTCACCCACGCTGTCCTCCATCGGCCGAACCCTGCCTGAGATTGGAGCTTCGGAGGAGCCACGGCAAGGCAAGAGGGCCTGCTGGACCGAAGCCGGGGTGCCGATTATGCTCCCGAGCGCGCGTCGCCCCGGCGGGGAGAGCGGCGGCCCGGCGTCTCTGGTTTTTCCCTGAATTATCTCTAACTTATCCCCTTGATGTGAGCGTCCGCGACGATAGTAAGGACCCTGGCGACGGCGAAGAATCCTCCGACGATCGGACCGGCGCGAGCACCCCTGAAGACGCCGATCGAGGACAGACCGAGCGCTCGAGCGAAGAGGATGCCGCCGACGCGGCCGGATCCGACGAGGCGACCGAGTCGGCCATGGACTCGGACTCGGACGAGAGCACCGCACACGACCCAGATGATTCGAAGAGCGGTGACGCGAGCGCGGAGTCGAAGAGCCCTGACTCGAAGGGCCCTGACTCCAAGAGCCCTGACTCGAAGAGCCGCGACTCGAAGAGCGGAGAGTCCGTGGCAGGCGATGCGAAGGCAGGCGATGCGAAGGCGGGCGACGCAAAGGCAGTTGATGCGAAGGTGGGCGATGCGGACGCGGGCGATTCGGACGCGGGCGATTCGGAGAATGGAGAGTCGGCGGTAGCCGATGCGAAGGCCGACTCCGAGACTACCGATTCGAAGAACAACTCCGAAATCGGCGACTCGAAAAGCAGCGACTCCAAGAGCGATGACGCGTCCAAGGGCGACACGGCGGCGAACCGAAAGAGCCCACCGGGTCTCTTTCCAAAGCTGACGGGAAGCCGCGCCGGTCGCTCGATCGCGCTCATCGCGGTCTTCGGCATATCGACGTTCCTCTTGATGGCGAACGCCGAGCAGATTCCCCACGGACCGCTCTATGGGTTCTTCACGCTCGCGCTGACCGTGCTCGGGATCCTCGATCTCCTTGGCTTGTTTTCGCTCAAAGACCCGGATGCGGTCCCGCTTCTCGAGACCTCGGTCGGCCCGCAGACCTATTTCGGCACGAAGTTCAAAGAGCCGATCTTCCTCACGCCATTGGTCACCGTTCCGGTGGCGATCCTCATCGTGGTGGGTGGCTTCTGCGTCGCCGGCTACGATGCCCTTCCCACGCTTATCCTCGCCGGGCTCCTGGTCATGGCCCCATCGGCGATCTGTCGACCGGGACTCCTCGTCTTCGTCGTGATGTCGGCGGTGTACTTGCCGCTCCTCGGAACCTACGGCCTCTGGGATCCTTGGGAGACCCACTACGGGGAGGTCGCCCGAGAGATCCTCGCCCGTGACGACTGGATCAGCCTGTGGTGGGCTCAGGACGGTTGGTTCTGGTCGAAGCCGATCCTCATCTTCTGGAGCGAAGCCCTGACGATGGGCTTCCTCAACGTCGAGTATCTCCCGGACACCGACCCCTATCAGCCGGAGTGGGCGATCCGGCTGCCGATCTACACCTTTGCGATCTGCGCGCTCCTCGCGGTCTATCACTCGATTTCGCGTGTGTTCTCGCGCCGGGCCGGCGTGCTCGCGGCGCTCGTGCTCGGCACGATGCCGCACTTCTTTTTCCTCGCGCACCAGTCGATCACCGACATGCCGTTTGTGGCGAACATGACGGTGGCGATGGCGATGCTGATCGCCGCGCTTCGGGAGAGCCCGGACGCGAAGATCCGAAACATCCGCATCGGAAGCTTCACGCTGAGCGGTCAGCACCTGGTGCTCGGTCTCCTCCTGATGATCGTCTTGCCTCAGGCGCTCTATCTCATCTCGCGGAACATCACCTTCGTCGACTACAGCAAGTTCGCCTGGCACGAAGACGTGTTTATGCACGGCTCGGCGGGCAACTCCGGCAATCCAGGGAACGCCGCGGCCTACGACGCCCGGGCCTACGTACCGGCGCTTCAGCCGATCGTGCAGGGGTTCTTCTGGCTGACGTTTCTCGGCCTGATCGTGCTGACCTATGCGCGCGAACGCCGAGCGAAGTCGCTCTACATGCTGGTGTTCTACATCTACTGTGGGGTCGCCTTCATGGGGAAGGGCATCCCCGGCTTTGCGCTCCCGGGGATGGTGGCGCTCCTCTATCTCATTGCGTCGCGCCGCTGGAACGAGCTCCTTGCGGGCAACCTCCGGGTGGCGATCGGTGCCCTCACGACTTTGGTGGTGGGCCTCCCGTGGTACGTGGCGATGTATCTCCGGCACGGACCGCCGTTTACCGATCGGCTCCTCGTGCACGACCACATCAACCGGCTCGCGGCTGGGGTGCACGGAGACAACGGCACCATCGAGTACTTCATGGAGCAGCTCGGGGTGGCGCTTTTTCCCTGGGTTGCGATCGTGCCCGCAGGCCTCACGATGTGGTTCTGGTTCCGGTCACGTCAGGACACGGCAGAAAACCAAGCCGAGTACCACCAGCGGCAGACCCTGATTCTTCTTCTCGTGTGGTTCGCTGGGGCGTTCACGCTCTTCAGCGCGATGATCACCAAGTTCCATCACTACATCTTTCCCACCGTGCCAGCCGCAGGAATCGTGGCGGGGCTGGTGCTGGATCGGCTCTTCGGAGCGCCGGTGGGACGCGGTTCGTATCTCGATCGAGTCGGGGTCAATCTCCTCTGCGTGCTGTCGCCGATTCCTGTGATCATCGGAGTCGCCGGGCTTTGGGGAAATGTGCGGGGAGTGATTCCGCGCGAAGTCCCGCTTCCCGAGCGGGCAGAGTGGGTGTTCGACCACGGCATGGATCCCACCGCGGCGTTTGCCCTCGTGTTTCTTGGCGTGTCGATGGCGGCGGCGGCGTGGTTTCTCACCTGGCACTGGCGGCCGGCCCACGGCGACGCCCAGCCGGGAGACGAAGGGGCGTGGAAGGGCGTGTTCTCCGTCCTCCTCATCGCGGGGACCTTTGTGGTGGTGTTCGTGGGCCGCGATCTGTCTTGGGTCACCGATGGGCGGCCTCAGGGGTACGAGCGGCTCATTCACCTCTTCGTCTACAACTACGGCCGACCCTGGCCGACGCAGTTCGACTATCGGCCGATTCTCACCGCGTTTGCCTTGGCGTCTGGGGTGTTGTTCTCGCTGGCGGCCCTGCCGTTCGTGCGCCGCTTTGCGAGCCGAGCGATGGTCGGCGTAGGCATCCTCTTTGCCGCTTGGGTCGTCAATGTGTATCTCGTCGACCTTTCGCCCCACTGGGGACAGCGCGAAGTCATCAAGGAGTACTACTACCACCGCGACAGTGACGAGCAGCGCCTCGTCGCTTGGCAGATGAACTGGAAGGGTGAGAATTTCTACTCGGGGAATCGCGTCTACGCGTTCGTCGACCTCGACAATGCGAAGGTGCGCGAGTGGATGAACGAACGCCGCGGACAAAAGACGTTTTTTGTGCTGGAGCACAGCCGGCTCAATAGCTTTCGTGGGCTCATCGGAAACCGCGAGGTGATCGAGCACACCGACAAGCGGCTGAACAACAAGTTCATCCTCCTCGAAGTGATCCTGTAGGAGCGCGGCGAGGGGAGCCAACCGCATGCGCGTGGAGTCGTTCTACGCTCTCGTCGACCGCTACGAACGACGCGCCGCACCGCGAGCACTCTTCGGGTGCGCTTCGTCGGCCTAGCCACCATAAAACCCTGCTTCGGCGTCGCTAAGGAACGCTTTCGACAACTGCGTCCGAATCCGCGCAGACCCGTGAGACTCGCGAGCAAGGGATGGTCGCCGATGTCATTCGTCGCGCATTCGCACTAGCCTTTCGGCTGGAGGGTTCATGTCGCAAGAGCGGGTTCAGCTGATCGGTGCCTATCCGATCCCAATGGGGCACCGGGTCGAAGTGACCTGGTACCAAGCCGAGGAAATGGCCACGAGCTTTCTGGGGCAGGACAAAAAGAAGGTGGAGAAGATCGACGCGCCGGTCCTCGTGGATGTCGATACCGGTGTGCGCTACGGGTTGCTCGCCCACTTCGACGAGGGGAGCGGGTATTACGGCGGGAGGATCAACATCGAACAGCACACGTTGCGTTCGAACCTGGTCCCGATTCGTTCGCTCAAGGGCACCGTGGTCAGCTGCTCGATCGCCCAGATCCGCTTCGAGGGGCGTGGGTTCGAGCAAGACGAGACCGAGCTGGTCATCGAGACGGGCGACCGCTAGGGGCAACGGGCATTGCACCGCGTGGTCAGCTCGAGGTGCACCTCACGAATGTCCGCCATCACGTACGTTGACCGCGAGCGTACGCGGGTTTCGAGCGGCGCTTCCAACCGGGCGTGGCAGTGCGGAGAGTGCCGCGAGAGAACGCCGGATGGACCGGCGATGGGCCTATTGGCTCGTGCCACCCCCATCGGTGGTGGCGCACTCACTCCAGGCCGGAGGCCAGTTGCGGCAGAAGCGGCAGTAGCGCGGGTCGCCGTTCTGAGCACACGCGTCGCAGACTGGGTCGTTGCAGCACTCCGCGCCTTCGCAAGCGACCGCCGCCGGCAGCGTGCCGTTGGCGAGCTCTGCCGACCAGGCACTGAGGGACACATCGTTGACGTTCCGCTCGAAAAAGAACGGATAGGGCGTCACGCAATGCATCGACCCCGGCGGGACGTAACTCGTGAAGTTCTCGAGCCGGTCATCGATCGTCTGCAGGCTGCTCCGATACTGCATCGGCCAGTCCGCCGCCGTGCCGCCCATCGCCGAGAAGAAGAAGATCTGGTCGTCATCGAACGCGGTGCCGGTTTGAGCGAAGCGATGCTGCGGAAAGGTCTCACCAAGGCCGATATAGAGGTCGGTAAGCGAGAGCTGGGCGATGGGGACCTGCACGCTTGGAATGAATGACGGGAGGGCGGCTTCCGCATTCCAGTTCGGGAGACTGTCGTTGAGGAAACTGTCAGTGATGATCCCCGCGCCCGAGTCGGCGAGCACCGCCATGTCGATGTTCGGATAGTGATTGGCGATATAGGCCGAATGGAGCGCGGCTCCATAAGCGCCGGCGCTACAGCCGGTGACGAACATCCGCTCCGGCATTTCGTAGCGGCTGTAGACCCAGTCGAGGGCCGCCTGCGCGTTGACGAATCCCCGATGCTCGATGGGGAGGCCCGTCGAGTACTCCTGAAAGGAGTTGCCCCAGTGAATGTCCCCGGTGCAGTAGGGGATATGGACGATGGTCCAGTCGGCGAAGGGGCTCGAGGGGTCGTTCGTAAAGATCCCGGCCTGGGCAGTTTCGCTATTCGCAAACGCCGTGAACTCCTCCAGCGTGCCCGTTGAATCGCTAAAGAGCGCGTCGGCGAAGGAGCACGTCACGTCGTTCCAACAGGCGCCACCCCCCTGGAAGTCGACGATCACTCGGTCGGTCCGGCCTCCGCGGACAAAGAATCGATACTCGGTTCCACGGGCGCAGATGGTGTCGCCCCCGGGGAGAATCTCGATCCATTCACCCGCGGGGGGCGGTCCGGGGAGCGTGTCGGCGGTCTGACCAGGGTTGTCGTCACTGCATCCCAGCATGATGGCGCACCCGAGGATCCATAGTGTTCGCTGTCGTCCCAAACTGACCTCCATTCGATAGTACGCCACGACTCGGCGGCCGGATCGCCAAGGCGGGTCGGACGCCGCCCCTCGAGAACGCTCGGGTCAAGGTGGGCCGCCGACCCTTGGATTGTGCGGCAAGCGAGGGGCATTTGCGAGCTGACGGTGGGCGCGGCCAGTGCTACACCGCCGCCATTAGGGAGAGGTCGATGGCGGCGGAGCAATATCAGAAGTACATCAACGCATTCATGATTCTCGTCCCCACCGTGGTGGCGGGCTCGCTTGTGATCGCGCCGATCAGTCTCTGGATGGTGCTAACGCTGACCTACTCGCCGATCATCACCATCGGGGTGAGCCTCTTTGGGTATGTGGGCTGGGCGGTGCTCGGACTTGGAATCGCGATCTTGATCAAGGAGAAGGCCTGGGGTGTTCATCCGGCGGTGAAGAGCCTCGCCAAGGTGGTGATCGCGATCTTTGTCATCAATATGGTGGTAGGCCTCATCGTGACCATCCCGTCGATGATGATGGGGTTCGAAGAGGGCATGCAGGCGGGCATGCGGGGCGGCCAAGTCGACCAGGAGGCGCTCACTCTGAAGCTCTTCGAAGACTTTCGGGAGCTCATGATCGGCACCACTCTCGTGGGTGTACTTCTCAAGCTCGTAGAAGGGTTCTTTTGGTGGCGAACCCGGAGCGAGCTGCGAACCGTCGAATCGGCATAGCAGCGAATCGGCACAGCAGCGAGTCGGCATAGCAGCGAATCGGCACAGCAGCGAGTCGGCATAGCAGCGAATCGGCACAGCAGCGAGTCGGCACAGCAGCGAATCGGCATAGCAGCGAGTCGGCACAGCAGCGAGTCGGCATAGCAGCGAGTCGAGACACCGCATCGGGTGCCCGACCTGCCGGTTTGGACCTACCCTCCGAACGGGCACCTTGGGGAGGCCAAGTGGGAAATCCAACCGGGGGAGCCAAAGGAAAGCGGAATGGAACTTCGCAAGCTTTTCGAGGAGTACCTCGCGCTCGAGCCAGAGGAGGGCGCGACGCTCGGCATCGCGACGAACGAGTTCCGTGATCCGACGCTCGACGGAGTGGCGAAACGCGATGCCTTCTATCGACGAGCCATCGACGCGACCGAAGGCGAAGCCGACTTGGATGCGCGGGCCCTCCATCGATTGGCGTGCTTCGAGCGACATCTTTACGACTCGGGTGCGCATCACAAGAACCCGCTCTGGGCCGGCTATGCGTACACCATGCTTCGCTACCGGGAAGCCCGCGGAGAGTCGATTGCAGAGTGTGTCCCGAAGATCTCTGCCTACCTTGCCGCAGATGAAGCTCGGCTCGATGCGGCGCGCCGTTCGGGAAGCGTCGCACCGGCGCCCCTTCTTTCCTACCAGACCGACGTGCTATTCCCGGCGGCGGCGAGCTATCTCGAGGACAAGGATCGCTTCGCGAGTGCCGCGTTTCTTCGCCACCGCGACTTCTATCAAACCGAACTCCTGCCTGCGGCCTCGGACGATGGGGCGCTGGGCGCTGACGAGTACGACGCTCGGTGGGGCCTGAGCTTTCCGGGAGCCGGCCCGCGGGAGCTCGTCGGCCGAGCCGCAGCGGTACTCCGTGAGCTTCAGGAGCGAATCCTCGACGTCGTTCGGCGTCTTCAGCCAGACGATCCACCTTCAGGTTTTCCCGCCGCGGCGGAGTGGGCGCGGGAGCTCCAGTCCCAAACTTTGGCCGAAGGGACCGACGTACGCGCGCATTACCAGGCGGTGTTGCGCAACGTCTGCGAGTTTGTCGAGGCCCGCAAACTGTTCTCGGTGGGCGACGCCCTCTCGGAGCTCGGCATGGCTGAGTATCCCTCGGGGATGGACGTGGGGCCGGGCACCAACTGGCCGGCGCCGCTCCTTCGCGCTGGCCAAAAGGGGCAGTTTGTTGTTCAGCTCGACCCGGCGACTCATCCATCGGTGTGGGTGCCGGTGCTCGCGATTCACGAAGGCATTCCTGGCCACTTCCTTCAGAGCTGGGCGTTTCAGCGTGCCTTTCAACACCACGAAGCACCGTTCCGGTTCCTCTGCGTGGCCGACGATGTCGCGATTCCTCGGGGATACTTCGGAGCGATGCTCAACATCGAGGGGTATGCGGTCTACGCCGAGGAGCGGATGCGGCGGGCCGGCTTTCACGATGACCGCGGCGAGCTCTTCGCACTCATCGCCCACGCGGTTCGCGCGGTCCGCGTGATCGCTGAAGTGGGGTTTCATCGGCGAGAGCGAGACTCGGAAGAAACGATGCACTACGTCTCGCAGGAGACCGGGCTTCCGCTTCGCAGCGCGAAGTTCGAGGTCTTCCGCTACCAGTGCGCGCCGCTCCAAGCCGTGTCCTACTTCGCGGGAGCCGAGGAGTTCTTCACGCTTGCAGAAGCGACTACCCTTCCGCTTCCCGATTTCCATCAGCGCCTCTTCGATTTCGGACCGGTTCCTCCGAGTGAAATCGGCAAACGGCTCTCGCAGCAACCTGCCAGTGTTGAGACGAGCTCTAAGCGCGAAGCATAAGATTGCACCCACCTCATCGCGGGTCCGGCTTTTGGTCTTGGTCGCGCGGATCGTTTACGCTCGCGTCGGATGAAGTGGTTGGCCACCGCGTTGCTGCTTCTTATTGTCGCGGCCCCCACCGCGTTCTGGGCCACCCTGGTCACGGACGACCGCACCCTTTCGGGGATCCGAGTGGAGGGCGCAGACTTTCCTCCCCTCGTTGAACCTGGACCGGAGGTCCTGCGCCGGGCCAACCAGTGGCTGGATGCGACGATCGCGGTTCGGAGTCCCGGGAAGCTTCACCGGTTCACTCGCCGGGAGCTCGGTGCTCGAATCGACATCGAGGAGCTTGTGAGTCGCTTGCGGTCGGTGGGTCATTCGGGAGATCCCTTTGAGGATGGCGCGACCTGGTGGGACGCTCGTCGCGGCCAGATCGACTTCCAGTGGCGAGTGGCCGTTGAGTCCGCGGTACTCGAGGCCCGCATCGAGGCGCTCCGACATGAGATCGACCGGATCCCGAAGTCGACGCGGTTCCATGCGAACGGCACGGTCGCCGAGAACGGTTGGGATGGGCGCTTCGTAGATGTCGACCTTGCCCAGTCCCGGATCACGCACGCACTCCTCGCCAGCGACCTGCTCGTCGAACTGCCGATCCGCGAAGAGCCCATGCCCTACGAGCCACCGGAGGAGCTGGTTCTCGATGCGGTACTCGGCACATTCGTGACCCGGTATCGACCCCGCGAGCGCGGCCGTTCACACAACGTTCAACTTGCGGCGGGACTTCTCGATGGGGCGGTGATCGCTCCCGGTGGAATCCTGTCATTCAACCATCGGGTGGGACCGCGAACCCGCACTCGGGGTTATCGGTTGGCTCCGCAGATTCAAGACGGGATCATGGTCGACGGGATCGGTGGAGGGGTATGCCAAGTCGCGAGCACCCTGCATGCCGCGGCGTTCTATGGGGGGTTCGAGATCAGCGAGCACGTTCCGCACTCGCGGCCGAGCAGCTACATCCCAACGGGCCTCGACGCGACCGTGTCTTGGCCGTCCCTCGACCTTCAGATCCGGAACCCCTTTCCCTCGCCGGTGGTTGTTCGGACGAGCGCCGACCGCGGCTCGCTCAAGATCGACCTGATCGGTCGCGATGCGGGCTGGGCCGTCGAGGTCGATCGGCGAGTGCTCGCCCGGTCTTCGTTCGAGGAGCGAATCATCGAGGACCCAGAGGCCCCACCAGGCACCGATGAGGTTGTCGAAGAAGGGATCCGGGGCGTCACCGTCCGTCGCCGGCGGACGATCGTGGCCAGCGGCGGACCCCGCGTTGAAGAACGCATCATCCGTTATCCGCCGACCGATCGGGTTCGTCGAGTCGCGGTCGGAGAAGCCGAAGGCGACGTTTCCGATGTCTCCGACGTCAACGAATCGGAGGGAGCGACGGAGGAGGCGATCACCGCCCCCGGCGATTGGGCCACCGCTTGGCTCCCTCGTCCTTGATGCATGGGCGCTGCTCGCCGGCGGGGCAGGGAGCCGGGGCGAAGCCATCTGCTACACTTCAGCGGGTGAGAGTCGGGGTTTGGGGAATGTTGGGAACGGTGCTCCTTCTTGCGTGTGGACCGGGTGGGAGTGGGCCAGACGACCCCGCGACCTGCGCCAATCCCGTGGAGAGCGAGTTTTCGACGGTGATGATCGGTCCCGATGGACGCGATCCCACCGACTTCGTTCCTTATGCGGATGGCGACGAGCTTCGGGTTGTCCGCGGACTTCAGGGCTCGTTGATGGCACCGGTGCGGGTCGCTCTCGAAGGCCCGGCCCTCCCCGAGTGCATTGCTCAACGTACGGTGATCGAGCGCGATTCGATGATCCTCGCCGAGGACGACGAGAACCTTCAGCTCTTTGAAGCGAATGGCCTCGCGGTGTCGGAGGCGCTTCTCCTGATTCCCCGAGGAGATCTTCGGGGCCCCGTAGTTGTCACGACCACGGTCGGTTCGACGGTCGTCCAGCGCACCCTCGAGTGATCGGAGGGGCGCTACGGGTCGTCGGTGCACACTCGGAAGCCGCCGCCGAACACTTCGAAGCTACGACCGTCGTCGGGGGCGCGAATTCCGTAGACCTCAAACGCCCGCGGGCTTTCCAACGCGGGGTCGACGGTGAGGGTCAGGCCGAGTTCTTGAGCATCCGAGGGAAAACCGAACGGGACGCGAAGCAGCGGAGTGGGGGCGTCGGTCGGCCCGGGGTCGATGTTGACGACCATGACCACGGGCTCGACTCCGCCGCTGATCAACGCAAAGACAGTATCGGCCTCGTCCGAAAGAAAGGTCACTGCCTCACCTGGCTCCGTCTCCGTTCGGCGCGGCCCGGCGTTGAAGCAATCGAAAGCCGGGATGGTAGGGTCGCAGACGTACCAGACGAACCGGATCGCAGGTTCGATACCCGCTACTGATGGGATGGCGAGCAGCCAGTGCTGTCCGGGCGGGCCATCCGGCGGATCCGTGCTTCGGGCGAGGGCCACCGGTCCGCGGTTTCCGGCGCCCTCGGCGATGGTGATGTTGCGCTGGGTCGCAATATCCCAAGCGCCGAGCTCAATCTCCCCGTTGCGCTGGCCAAGGAGAAGGCCCGCGGCGACGACTTCGAACTCGTTGCGAGAGACTGCAACACTGATCTCGCGCGTCGGTCCTCCGCTCCACTCGCTGTCGATCTCGTAGAAGGCCGATCGATCGGGGCTGCTCACCAGCATCCGGTCGAGGGAGCCCTCTCGGGCAAGCGCCGCTACGAAGGGACCCACTTGAATCGGCTCGACGCCATTGTTGAGCGAGCGCTGCAGCGTGGGCTGCCATACACCGTCGGTGAACCGAGCGAGCGCAAGTCGGTCTGGATTCTGGGACGCGACGGCCAGGGTCACATCGAAGTCTGCTTGGGTTCGGAGAGAGAGCGCGTCGGCGCGATCGAAATCCGTCCCAAAGATGATGTTCAGGCTCTCGCCCTCTTCCGGAGGCGCAGGAACATCGCCAAGGTCGGCGGTGGTCGTCCGAGCTTTGGCCGAGAGGACCGCATTGCCGCCTTGAAGCCAGGTGAGCAGCGTGGTCTGCGTATCCGACGCCACCGCCAGATCGGTGCCGCCGCGGGGGATCGCGTCCATCGATCGCGCGATGGGACGAGGGCGAATCACCTCGCCGCGAAAGGGTCCCATCAGAGGGCTGCATCCAGGGTTTCCGTCGCAGGTGAGCGAGCCAGGAAAGAGCTCGCGATTGTCATCGTCGCAGTCCTGTAGCTCTCGCGGATAGTTGCCGCAGCCCGCGGCGTAGTAGCCGTCGTAGTCCGCGTCGCACTCCTCGGGGACGCAGTACCGACCGTCGGGGTCGCAGCTCAAGCCTTCCGGACAGAGGTCGCATCGGAGAAAGCACTCGTCTTCGACGCGAACCTCATCGGGCTCGCAGTTGCCCGAGGCTTCGGGGAGAACGGTCGAGTCCATTCCACCGTCGGAGGCGACATACTGACCACTGTCGATCACGAGTGAGCAACCGGCACCCCAAAGAAAGAGCAGGCCAGCGGCCGCGCAACGCTGCAGTGGAACCATGGATGCAAAGCGTAGCATCGGTCGACCTCATTGCCCCGAGACCCTTCCCGATCTCCTTGGCAGGAAAGGAACCGGGTCCGAAGAACTAATGTGGCCCGGATCTCAATCCCCGAGGCTCTCACTCATGCGGAGATGGTTGCCGCGAGGAAGGTGAAGATGCGTTTCCGACACGTCGTGGTGTGGCTGCCACTCTGCACTGGAACTGTAGGTGGCGGGATCACCCACCATGCGGAGACGGGGGCCTGAACGATGAGCGCTCGAACGTTTGCTTTTTGGGTCGCGGTGGCCCTTCCCGCCTGCGGAACCACTTCCGAGTCGATGCCAACCGACGCGCGGACCGACCGGGATGCGCCGTCCGAGGAGGATGCAGCAACGGCCGATGTCGACGCTGCGGAGACGGGGAGTGATGGTGCCGCGGCGGACTGGGGTCCTGAAGTCTTCGAAGAGGCGGAACGCTTCATCGGTGGAGGGTCGCTCGCGATCGCGGTCGCCGACTTCAACGGCGATGACCGCCTCGACTTGGTCGCACCCGCGGTCGGGCAGCCGAACGTGTTTTACGTGGTCCTGAACCGACCCGCACCGGATGGGTCGCTGACCTTCGAGAGCATAAGGCTTCCCATCCGCTCGGCTGGTCCCGACGGTCTCTTCCGACAGACCAAGGGCCTTGGGCTGCACGACTTTGATAACGATGGCCGCATGGACGTGTATCTCGGCAACAGCGGTCCGACCGGTCCATGCCTTGCTCCCGACGAGGTCACGGTGCGGCCAGGAAACCCGAATCTCTCACCGTCAGACAGCGTTCAGCAGAATCTCGGCGGACGATTCGAATCTCGAGACCTCGGGATCGACAGTCAAAGCTCGACCGCCCGGAGCATCGTGTTCGCCGACTTCGACGGCGACGGACATCGAGACAGCTACCACAGCGTTTCGCCGTACTACGGCCCGGGATGGTGTGGAAACAGCTTCGGCAATCAGCTGCACGCGGGAAGTGCATCCGGTCAGTTTGGACCCGACGTGATTCGCGACGTGCTGCCCGACCCCGGGTTCTGGCACGACGAGTACGAGCGCGGCGTCAAGCTGTTCAAGGCGACCCTGGTTCGTGACTTCGATGGCGATGGGCTTCCCGATATTGCCACGGGCGCGTACTCGGACATCTGGGGTGGGAGTCTCCGCCGGCTTCAGACGCCGGACGACGAGCGCTTCGATGTCGACGGGGATGGAACGCCGGACACCACCTGGCCGGGGTACTGGGGAAGGGGCATTTACCTCCTTCGGAATGTGTCAACGCCGGGCGAGATCCGTTTTAGCGAGGTCGCCAACGAGGCGATCGATCGAGCGAATTCTGATGGTTCGGATCATCCGCAGATGCACGTGTACTCGCTCCTTGCTTTCGATCTCGACCTCGATGGGGACCTCGACTTGTTGGCGAACGGGCCGCGAAATCCATCGGCCCATCGCTCGATCGAAGACCAGACGCCGACGGTGCGCCTTCTGCGGAACGACTCGACGCCGGGGGTCTTCCGGTTCGTGGATGTGACCGAGGAGGCGGGTTTGGCGTTTCTGAATGAGGTAGCGGTTCCCGGGTATCGTGAGGGCGGTCGCACCGTTCCCAACCTTGCGTCGGGGGCGGCGATCGACCTCGACAACGACTCCTTTGTCGATCTTGTGCTCCTGGATCGGAAAGATGGTGACCCGAGCGCGCCGATCCACCCATGGGTATTTCGCAATCTCGGCGGTCGGTTCGCGCGCGTTCCCCAGACGGAGCACCGACTGGACGGGAACCTCAACGAGATCAGCTACGGCGACTTTGATCGTGATGGCTATGTCGACATCGCGGTCACCAACGGCGATCCGATGGGCGCGGGTGCGCTCTCGGTGTACCGGAACAACCTGACTACGCCCCATCATTGGGTAGGCCTCCGTGTGGGATGGGCTGGCAATCCCTTTGGGCTCGAGAGCCGAGTTACGGTGTTTGCCGCCGGTACTGAGCGAATCCTCGGCCACGACGAGCTTCGGACCGATTTCAACTACCGCTCGAAACGGCCCCCGGAGCTCCACTTTGGGCTCGGCGACGTGGAAGTGGTGGATGTTCGAGTGGAGAGCCGTGAAGGGACCGTCGGGTGGTTCCGCGGCCTTGCGGCCAACCAGCTTCATCGCCTTGACTTGTCCCAGGCCCGAGAAGAGCAGTAGACCAGCCGCGTCTCTCGGCGAGTCTCGTGGGGCAACATCCGAGGCGCTACGCGGCGCGTGACCTGGTTCGCCGTGCCGCCCGGAGCGCGGTGCTTGCCGCCAGACCACGCATGGTGAGGCGGCCACGTTCGGCGTCGACGAGTCCCTTCGCTTCCAGATGAACCATCGCTTCGCCCACCTGAGTCGGGCGGAGGCCGAGGTGCTCGGCGATCGCGCCAACGTCCGCGCGTCGGTCGCACTGGGCCAGAACATAAAGAGAATCAAGGACTTGGATGGTGTGGTGGGGTGTCATGAGCCCACACTCTCACGCATCTGATCAGTCGTCCAGTTTTTGATGTTCAGTAAGAACGATCGTTTAGTGCGAGAATCGCGCGGAGCGGTAGATGTCGTCGCAAAGCGCTGAAATCACGAGAAGTATGGATTGACCCGGTGCGCGAGGTGGGATCGAGGCCCGGTGCCTCGGCACGATCGGGGGTGGGGCCGATCCGCGAAGGAAACGCGGCATTCTCTTTCGGACCCTGACTTCCGAGAATGGTCCACGCCCACAGGGGATGGAAATCACACACAAAAGGTCCAGATGATTCCGGTATCCTTCCGGAGTTGGCGGTTGGACCCGCCTCGACACGTCGACGACCGAACGATCTGACTCTGCCATGGCCGGTAGCAGCCCTGACGATTTCCGCAGCCGCGAGGGTTCCGACATGTTCGTCGTGGACGCGTCCTACGAGTCCATTCCGCCGATCAACGAGGTCCCGGAAACCAAAGAAGAGAAGCGGCAGCGACTCGTCTTTCGCGTCACCGCGGCCGCCATCGCGCTGTTTCTCACCGCGATCACCGTCATCGTCGTTCTATATCTACTCCGCCTCGCGGAGATCGACGAATCGATCGCGCTTGCGGAAAACGATGGCCGTCCCGCATCGGTCGCGGCGGCCCTCGAGCTCTCCGGCGAGGCCGACGATGCAGACTCCCGGGCCCTCCACGCACGACTCAACGCCATCCTCGTGCTCGAGGGTGCGACCGAAGCCGAGCCGACCCTTCAGATCATCACCGAGGATGCGAGCGAAAGCGACGGATCGGCGGAGCGGCTGATCGCCGGGGTGTTTCTGTCCTTGGCGGCGGGTGACGTGGATGCGGCGGCACAAAACGCGTCCCAGCTCGCCGCCCAGGGGCCCCTCGCCGCCGAGGCCGCGCACGCGCGCGCCCTTGCTGCCCTCGCCGTCATCAACCTAGAGCAGGCGGTGTCGCAAGCCCGCATCGCGGTGGATGAGCGACCCGAGTCGCCCCGCCATCGCGCGTTGCTAAGCGAGATGCTCAACGAGGCCGGTGAAGGAGCCGAAGCTCGCGCGGCTCTTGAAGGCGCCCCTGATCATCCGGCGGTGCTCCTTGCCCGGGCCCGAAGCTACCTTGCGGAAGGAACCCAGCCCGAGGCCGGAATCGCCGTCGCAGAGTCGGTCCAGGAGAGCGACCGGGCCACGCCGCGTGAGGCTGCGTGGGCCAAGCTCACGCTCGCACAGCTCTTTGCCCTCAGCGGCCTCCGCTCTCGAGCGCGGGCGATGGCGAGCGAAGCCGCCGAGACCCCACCGCCGGGAGACCATCGCTTCCATCTCGAGCTGGCGGAGCTTTATGTGCGAGTCGGCGCGTGGAGCGCGGCAAAGGACGTGAGCCTCGAGACGGTGCGCGACACCGCGCGCCGGAGCTTGGTCCGCGCTCGTCTCGCCCTCCAGGCGGAAGGTCCGGCGGCCGCCACCCAGGTTCTGGCTCAGGTGCCCTCGGGGCCCCGCCTTTCCCTTGTGCGTGGTCAGGTGTTTTCGGCGCGAGACCAGCTCGAAAGTGCGCGGCCGGAGTTCGAGCGCGGCGGCGCGTTGCCCCGACTGCGCGTCGAGACGCAGGTGAAACGCGCCGAAGCGGAGCTCGAGGCCGGAAACCATGCGTCGGCCCTTGAGCTCTTGGGCCCCCTCGTTGAAGCGCAGCCTACCCATCCGGAGCTCGTATCGCTTGCCGCGGACGCACACCGGGGTCAGGAACAACTCTCCGACGGCGCGGCGCTGCTTCGCGTGGCGCTGGAGGCCCACGCGGCCGACGCGCTCCTGTTGGCGGCCCGAGGGCGGATCGAGCTCGCCCAGGACCAGAATGCGGAGGCGTTCGCGAGCTTTCAGGCGGCGGCGGAAGACAATCCAGACGACCCCGATTTGCAGGCGGACCGGGGCACCGCAGCGGTGCGGACCGAGCATTTTGATGTGGCGCGGCAGGCGTTCGACAAGGCTCTCGAGCTCGACTCGACGCACCCCGTGGCGCTCCTCGGGCGTTGGCGCATCGACGTGGCGGAGGAGCGGGCTGAAGGCGCGGACGAGATTCGTGAGCGCGTGGAAGGTACCGACCTCGCGTCCAAGGAGATCGAGCTCCTGCGGGCAAAGACGTTCGTCTTAAACGCGCGCGGGCTCGCCGGCATCCGGCCGATTCGTCAAGGCATCGTGCGGCAGGGAACCGATCCGGGGCTCTTTATGGCGATGGGCCAGCTCTACATTCAGGGAGAGCAGTACGATGCCGCGACGGGCGCGTTTGGACGCGCCCTCGAGCTGACCGAAGAGGGAATCGACACCACGGAGATTCGGCTCCTTCGGGCCCTCGCGTATGTGCGGGCGCGGCGGACTCCGCCGGCCGAAAGCACCCTCGAAGATCTTTCCCGACGCGAGCTTCCGCCCGAGCTCGAAGTCCTGAGGAAAGTCATCGCCGCGCGCGTCGCCTGGGTAGCGCGGGCGCGAGCGCGAGCGCGCCAGCTCACGCGCGAGGCGCTGGCGATCGACGCGGACTTTGCCGAAGCCCACCTGCTGATGGCCGACTACGCGCAGTCGCGAGACGAAGATCCGATCCCACATCTTCAAGCGGCGCTCCGGGATGTGCCACCGCCGCCCGAGGCGATGGGTCGGCTTGCGCTCCGGGGCGGCGCCATTCCCGACGATGAGCGTTGTCAGTACGCCCGCGCCTATCTCGCGGCATCACCGCGAGGTGAGACCGCCGCGGAAGTGCGAGAACGAGTTCACCGCTGCCGCGACTGAGCTCTTCCTCCCCTCCGACGCGAGTCCGTCGACTCAGGCGGCCAGCTTGATCTCGCTCGGCCCGGACGCTCGAGTTCGGCGGTATACCGACGGAGATACGCCATATCGGCGCTTGAATGCACGACTCAGCGCGAACTCGGTGCTGAACCCAACCTCCGCGGAGATTTGAGCCATGCTTGCATCGGTGGTCCAGAGAAGCTCGGCGGCCCGCTCGAGTCGCAACTTGGTGAAGAACCGGTTCGGCGGTTCGCCGACTTCCTCGCGAAACCGACGGGCAAACGTGGCACGAGAGAGCCCGAGTGCCCGCGAGAGCTCCGACACGCTGAGCCACCGCTCGAGGTCGTGCTCGACGATCGCGATCGCGCGCTCCGAAATCCTCTGGCTCCGTCCATCCCGTTCGCTCGGCGCCGCGAGGGTGGCGAAGAATGCCCGCACGAGAAGCGATGTGGCCTCGCTCGGTTGGGGGTTCGCCGCCAGCGCCGCCGCAATCCGCTGGGCCCGAAGGGGCAACTGCTCGGCCACCCACAGCGCACTGCGAAATGAACTCAAGTCGACGGTTTTCGGGACGTGGAAGCGCAAGATCTCCGCGCCGGAACTTCCTCGTTTGGCGCGATGACCACCGCGCTCGATCACGACGGCTGCGCCCCGAGAAAGCAAGACGCTTCCTTGCGGCGACATGAGGATTGCGCGGCCGCGGGTGACCAGCACCAACGACCGAGGCAGTAACCTCGTACCCTCTGCGCTCGATGGGAGCGCTCCGACATCACGCCTCACCCGGTCAGGATGTCCCCTGACACGATGCGTGTCTAGCGAATGAGCGGATGGGAAATCGCTTTGAGCGTTTGAGCCATGGTGGAGCGAAGGGTCGGCGTTCTAAGGACACCTCTGTGGCACTGCCAGAGGACCATGCGCTTCCCCCGATGGGGCTGGAAGAACATTTGTATCGCTCGCGGACCGTTTTGGTGTTTGGGGAGATCACCGACGCGGTGGCTCAGCGCGCCGGAGCCGCGCTCCTGGCCATGTCGGCGGAGAGTGCCGCACCGATCCTAGTGGTCGTAAGTTCTCCTGGAGGGCACGTGGAGTCCGGCGACGTGGTTCATGATCTGATTCGCTACGTCGAGCCCGAGGTTTCCATTCTCGGCACCGGGTGGGTGGCTAGTGCGGGAGCGGTGATCTACTCGGCGGTCCCTCGCGAGCGCCGCCTGGCACTGCCCAACACGCGGTTCCTTCTCCACCAGCCCCGGGGGGCGGTGAGCGGTCCGGCGGCCGACGTGGAAATCGAAGCGGCTCAAATGCTGGAGGTGCGAGCAAGGCTCAATCAGCTCTTCGCGGCGGCCACGGGGCAGCCCCTCGAACGGATCGAGCGAGACACGATCCGAAACCACTGGATGAACGCCGCCGAGGCGTTGGAATATGGGCTCGTGGGCCGGATCGTCGACAGCTGGAGATACGCCCTGGGGCACAAGGGGTAGGGGAGGCCTGCACCCGTGGCTCGAATCCCATGGTTGCGGATGGGGCACGAATGCGCGATATCGACGCACATTCATGAGAACCAATCGGATCGGTGAGCGTCAGAAGACCCATGACTCGATTGATCATCCTCGCCTTCGTTTTCACCGTGCTGGGCGCGGCCACCGTGGCGGCCGCTCAGCCGCGGCCCCCCGCACCCTCAGACTTCGAGACCTTGGCCCGGGCGACGAGCTTCGAGCCGGGAGGCACCACGATTTCCAATCGTCGAAGCACATTCCTCGAGGCCCTCGACCGGCTTGCGCGGGCGCCCAACGCTGAGCAGCAGCTCACGCGCCTCTTTACCGACCGTCGAACCACCACCGAAGGCCGGCTGTATGCGCTGATCGGACTTCGCCACCTAAGCGAGGGCACGTATCGAACGTTGGCGGCACGGATCCGCCCGAACCTCCGGGTCCGGGCGCGCCTCGGCTGCGTCGGTCTTGAGATCGGGGCCGAAGAGGCGCTTCGACGAATCGACGAAGGCGAAGCCTGGTTCCCGGCGGACCCGTAACGACGCCCCGCGAAACGACACATCCGCGCCGAGGGAACTATGCCAGCGTACGCTCGATGTCTTCTAGGGTGGCAACCATGTCGTCGGCGGAGGCGGGTCGAGCGAGCGGATCTTTCTGAAGGCACTGCTCGATAAGGGCGGCGAGCGTGAAGGGAAGCGGGTGGAGAGCGACCTCTTCAATCGGCGTCGGCTGACTATGGAGTTGGTGCATGCAGACTTCGATCGAGCTCTTGGCATCGAAGAGCCGACGTCCGGAGAGAAGAAAATACCCGACGGCGCCGAGGGCATAGAGATCTGCGCTTGCGTTCACGCGCTCGGGGGCGTTGATGATCTCTGGCGCCATATAGTCGGGGGTGCCCAGCACCGTGTTCGCCTGAGACTCGCCGGGCTTCGCTTCTTGGAGATCCTGAGCGAGACCAAAGTCCAGCACTTTGGCCACGTCTCTTTCGCCACCAACCTCGGTCAACATGATGTTGACGGGTTTAATGTCGCGATGCACGAGGCCGAGATGGTGGGCCTCGGCGAGTGCCGACGCGATCTGACGAAGAATCGGGACGGCGCGCCGAGCCGACAAGGGGCCCGTGGCTTGGACGACCTCCTCAAGGGTCTGCCCGTCGATGAGCTCCATGGCGTAATAGAACTGGCCGTCGTCGGTGCGCCCGCAATCGAACACGGTGACGGTGTTTGGATGGCGCAGCTTTGCAGTGAGTCGAACCTCCTGCTCGAAGCGGATGCCGCTTCGGCCGTCGTCGGGCTGGTTCATCACCTTGATCGCGCTGTCTCGATGGAGGAGGGAGTGCTGGCCGCGAAATACTCGCCCCATGCCTCCTTCCCCGATCTGCTCGCGAACCAGATAGGGACCAAGCCGGCGAAGATCCCGACCTCGCGGCCTCCAATGCGTGAGTGCTCGACGCATCATGTAACCAATGCCGCCAAGCGCGCACGCCCCGAGGACAAAGGCTGACACCCTCTGACAGAGTGGAGCATTCACCCAGTAGAAGACGGTGATCATTCCTACGAGGCCCAGGGCGCCGCCGCCGATTCGAAGGGCTCGCCACACCGAATCGTCGAAGGCGGGGAGCGTGTCCCACGGCACGCCCTTGAGCGGCACGGGCCGGTGGCAGGACGCGAATCCGGAGGGGGCCAACAGCACCACGAGTCGCAGGATGGAGTTCAGAATCGACATGGTGTTCTCCTCGTGGAGCAAAAGTAGAAGCCCGGTCCTTCTGCGACCATCGGTGGTCTGGATGAAACTCGAGGGGCCAGACGGCCGTGTCAGGCCTTGGCCCGATCGGCCGAAAGGATGAGGGCGTCGTCCGATGGGTCCGAGTTCAGGCCTCCTCCCGGGTCATCTATTCGCCCCTCGCGAGCGGGTTCGGCGGCCGGTGCCGGCCACGCCCATGCGAGCCTGACGATGGCGAGGAGGCCCAAGAGTTCGACCGCGGCAAACCAGTAGTCGTCCAGGTCCCCCGGCGGATTTGTCGCGATGCCGAGGACGATGACGCCGACGACGATGAGGTTTGCCGCGCGACCCCACGTTCGCGAGAGCCACAGATTCAAGGGCACCATCAACAGCGCGAGCGTGAGTACGATGCCGGCCGCAAGAAACAGGGGCTCCGGCACGACCTGCACGAGTGCCCTCTCGAGGAACTCCTTTTTGGGGACCTCGTGCATGTCGCGAAAGAGCATGCTGAGAAGGACGAATCCCCAGAGCGTGGAAAGCCTTGAGCCCCGCCGAAGATGGTCGAGTTGGGCGGGGAGGGCGCGGGAGGGTGAGGCGATGGCGAGAGAGGCGGAGGTGAGAGAGGCGGAGGTGAGAGAGGCGGAGGTGAGAGAGGCGGAGGTAGGTTTAGTCACCGTACAGTCCTTTCGTGTGGAATGGCGGAGTGGCGCGCGTCCCGGACGCAGGGGTCCATCCGGTTCGCGCGATGGATGGCGACCTTGGTCCGAGACTTGCGTGGCTCTCGACCGAAGGGCGTCTAACGGTGGGTCAGCCGATGCGGCCGGTCTCGTAGGCCCAGATGGCGACCTCGACCCGATTTCTGGCGTCGAGCTTGTGCATGAGGCTCGCGAGGTGCGTCTTCACGGTGCTCAGGCTGATGTGAAGCTCTTTACCGATCTCTGCATTCGTCAAACCCCTAGCCACGGACAGAAGAACTTCTTCCTCCCGACTGCTCAGCGGTTCGCTCGGTTCGGGCCGCTCCGTCTTTCGGTCTCGACCGGCAAAGGTGGTCAGTAGCCGCGCCGTGACGCGAGGGGCGATGAGCGCGTCGCCCTCGGCCGCGGACCGGATCGCCTGGGCCAGCAGCTCGGGGCCCGCATCCTTGAGGAGAAAGCCCTTGGCACCCGCGCGGAGCGCACCAAACACATACTCGTCCTCGTCGAAGGTCGTAATGACCACCACCGCCATCGGTTGGGCGCACTCGGGGCCGGCGAGTTGTCGCGTCACTTCGATCCCGTCGAGCCCCGGCATGCGAATGTCGAGAAGGCAGACGTCGGGCTCGAGCGCACGGGCCTTCTCCAAGGCTTCGTTGCCGTTCGATGCGGTGGCGATGACCTCGATGCCGTCCTGCGCGTTCACGATCATCGTGAGGCCGGTGCGAACGATCTCTTGGTCGTCGGCGACGAGGACCTTCAGCGTCATGCCGGTCCTCGCTTCGGAAGGACCGCGACCACTCGAAAACCGCCCTCGTCCCGAGGCTCGGCCTCGAGGGTTCCCCCGAGCAACTCGGCGCGCTCTCGCATTCCGATGAGACCATACCCTGAATCACGCGAAGTGCGCGAGGCGGGTCGACCGTCGTTGACGACCTCGAGATGGACTCCGTCGGGCTGAACTTCCACCCGCACGTCGATCCTCGTCGCATCGCGCGCGTGACGGCGGGCGTTGGTGATCGCCTCCTGGGCGATTCGATGAACTGCGCCGCCGACCGCGTCGGTCACGCCATCGAACCTGCCCACCGTCTCCAGGTGGACCGGAAGCGAGGCTTGGCTATCCGTCAATGACGCGAGGGCGTGGAGCCCGGTGTGCGGTTCATATTCGACCGACGCCTCGCCGCGGAGTGTGCCCACCATCGCGCGCATCTCGTCGAGGGTCCGTGAGGCTTCGGAGGCGATCACTCGAAGCGCGTCGATCGCGGCGGTCGGGTCTTTGGCGCCGAGGGCGAGGCCGGCCTGGGCGCGAACCGCAATGCCCGAGACATGATGAGCGACCGTGTCGTGCAGGTCTCGGGCGATGCGTTCTCGCTCCCGGGACTTGGCGCTCTCGATCTTTTGAACGCGGCTTCGTTCCCTCAAGCGGATGACCAGGCCGAAGCCAAAGGCGACGGTCAACACCGCGACGCCGCCGATGGCTTCCTGGCTTGGGAGACCATCCGACACTACCCCTACGGCGAAGGTGATGCTGGCAAGCACCACCCCTCCCACGATTTCTCGCGCGCTACCCCAGCGGAAGAGACTGTAGGGGAGAATCAGCATGAACATGCTCGACGCCATGTCTCCGACGCGGACGCCGGCGGCTAGCTGATAGATATCGACCGCCGTGGAAGCCAAGAATCCGAGCGCCAACGCGCCGAGCGGAGAGACTCGCCGAAAGACGACCGCCGGCGCACAGATTGCGAGCACGGCGAGCTCGATGACCGTCACCTCCGGCCGCAGGAAGAACTCGATCCCCGCCACCGTCGCGATGAACACCCCGATAGCGATGTCGAGTCGACTCGGCCACGCCTGCGGTGCGGGTCGCGGTTCGCGGAGCACGCGTTCGAGCCCGCGCAGGAACGAAGCGGCCGTCTCCGCCGACTTCACCGGTACCTCCACGCCCCGGGCGATGGGTCGAAACTGCGGGGACTTCTTCTCTCGGTCACGGCTTCTGAGACGATCTCGACGTCGGGCTCGCGATAGCGGGCGCGGGTTCCGAGCTCGAGCCTGCGACGGGTCGGGATGAGTTCGACGATCTCATACACGCGCCCGAGGTCTTCGCAGGCCACGCGTTCGTAATAGATGCGGTCGGGCGTTAGCCACTTGATGTAGGCCGGGCTGTGCCGGGAAGCGGGGAAGACCTGGCCTTCGTGCAACCGTTCGGCGCCTCCCGAGGCCGAGCGCACGATGCCGCAAAGAACGCCGTCGAACCAGAGATTCACTCCGTGCTTCACGCTGTCACCATCATCGAACACTACAAGCTGGAGCTCCGGCGTCACACTGACCCACAAATGTTGGACCGGTTGCGCACCCCAGGTCCCATCCCAGTGGCCGTCAAACGGCACGAGGCCGGGCTCATCGCACGATGTCTCCACACGACGAGGATGGGCCAACCCCTCGGTCATCCCCTGAAGAACGTTGGGGCGGGTGTCGAGCGCCCGCCGACCCGCTTCTAGGCACTCCGCGACGGAAGCGGCGTCGAAGCGTTCGTCATGGCGATCGCTTGGATGGGTGTTCCACGGCACGAGCGGCGTCGCGGCGGCACGATTCCCGAACACAAGACCGGTCAGCGCCAGCGTCACTGCGAGACGCGTGAGGGGATTCAGAATGGACATGACGTTTCTCCTCGATGGAGCAAACGTAGGAGTCCGCTGCGAAGACTCCCATCGGCGGTCCGGATGAAACGCGGTCGGCCGGACCACCGTATCCGAGCGAGCACACCATCGGCCGAAAGGATGACCGAGCCCGCCGGTCGGGGGGCCGAACTCGAGGGATCTCTCACACGGGCACGGCAAATCTCAATTGTGAGGTCTGAAACGCCGTTTTACAGTCGACCGGGTTGTGACCCATCGCTCACCTTTCACATGGTCGCGCACATCGATCGTGACCGTTGGCTTCTTCTGCCTCTCTTGTGGAGCATCTTCGGACGTGCCTGAGCCGACCGAGCCATCGACCGAGTCGACGACCGGGACTCAGACCCCGCCCCGCGAGCCGCTCGACCTGCCGGGCTGGACCAATCAGCTTCCGCGGAGGTGGCAAGTTCGCGCCGACTGGGACGATAGGATGAGCACTTCGCCAGAGCGGTGGGGAGGCCATGGTGCGCTCGACCTCGAGCTCACGCACTCCGGTGAGGACGTGCGGGTCGCCCCGACCTTTGATGGCTGGCACGCCGACGGCGACCGCCTAGGCTCGCTTCAAGATCTTCATCGCGCAGAGTTCCTCGTAAGTCGCGAAGGGGTGTTCCAAAGGCTCACCGGTGAGAGCGAAGGTTCGGCGGTCGGTCGCTGGTGGAATGCGATGATGGCGCTCGCGACTCTCCGAGAGGCGTCCGGGTTCGAAGAGCATGTGGCGACCGACAGCACGGGGGCGAATGCCGTGCTCCATCGACGGCGAACGGTCACTGTCGACGACCCTTGTGAGATCCCGGGCCGTGGACCGTGCGAAGTCATCGAAGAGCGCGCGTGGTTCGAGGGGAGCGACTCCACGCTTCGGGCCCCGTCGCAAGTTCTCGAGTATCTGCACGCGGACCTTCACGCGCGTGGCCCTACTTTTCGCTCCCCTGCGCAACCCGGAGGGGCTGACGCTGTGAGCACCTGGACGATGGTCACCGGGGTCGTGCTCGATCCGGACTCGCGCCGGGTGTTGACGTTCTGGAACGAGTACATCGTGCAGGACGCGTCGTACCGGACGTTCGAGGTTCGGGTGCACTACGTTCCGGCCGAGTGATTCGACGTCGTGCCGTCGTGACCCGTCGACCTCGCCGAGGCGGCCCTGCCGATGAGCCAAGAACGGAGCTAAAGAAAGAGAGTCGGCCCCCAAGTCATCCGCTCGGGGCCTACCCGAGGTCGATGGCCTCGCCGGGGTACTGGCCGAACTGTTGGCGGTCTTGGTCGACCCCCATCCAGTGGCAGAAGCTGAGAAGGAGCGGGTTGTGCGGGCCGTTCAGGGCGAGTTTCCGACCGCCGCGCACCCCGTAGGCCGAGCCCCCGGCGAGGACTACGGGGATGTCTTCTCGGCTGTGGGTGCGAGCGTTGGACTGTTCTTGAAGCCAGGCGACGAGGGTGTGATCGAGCATCGTCCCCGAGCCCTCAGGAATCGCGTCGAGCTTTCCGAGGAACCGGGCGAACTCCCCAGCAAACCAGCGCTCGGAGCGCACGGTGTGTTCGGTCCAGTTGGCTCGCTCGTGGACCAGATTGTGGAGCTTTTGAGGCCCGAGGTCGAGCCACGGAAGCCGAAGCGCGTCCGCGGACATTCCGTACTGCAGTGTGGCGATGCGCGTGAGGTCGCAGCTCAGCGCGAGGGTCAGGAGGTCCATCTGCGCTCGCCCGACCTCGGGCACATCGGCGTCTGTGCCGAGATCCAACCCTCCCGGGGGCGCTTCCGGGGCGCACTGTTCGACGGGCGTCAACGCAAGGCGGGTTTCGAGGTTTCGCACCGACTCGAGGTGCGACTGGATCGGCGCACGAAGCTCCGCCCCGGCGGCGCATTCGACCGCGGATGCCTGGTCGAGCATCGCGTCGAGCACGCTTCGGCGCCGAAGGCGCGCGGCGTCGACCACCGCGGCCGGAGCCATGAAGCCCGAGAACAGGCGCTCGAAGGCCCGGTAGGGACTATTCTCCGACAGGACGCGCTCGTACTTGTTGCCGACCCGGCGCCACAGCGGGGTCTGGCTCTCGCTTCCACGAAAGTGGGGTTTCACGCCGAAGTGGAGCGATCGATACGTGGTGCCGCCGTCGTCCGCCGCAGCGATGTGCTGGTCGACCGACACGCCGGTCGCTCGTCTGGCGCCAGGTCTAAGCACTGGCTCCCGTCCGGTGAGCATGCTGTTCCAGTCCGGCTCGTGATTTGGGATGATCTCTCTCGCGTCGACTCCGCCCTGATTGTCGAGTCCTCGGATCCTGAGCACCTTTTCACGGAGCGGCAGGAGGGGCTCGAGGATCGGCCCGAGTCCCCCCTTCCCGTCGGACCAGAACTCATCCATCGCGGTGCCGTTGGGGGTCAGAAAGAGCACGAGGCGTTTGGGAAACTCCTCTTGCGTGCGGGCTCCGCGGGGGGTGAGAAACCAAGGAGCCGCGAGGCCCGCCCCGGCGCCAAGGCAGGCGCGGCGCATCCAAGATCGTCGTCCGTGTCGTGTCATTGGCAGGCTCCTCCTTCACTGAACGTTCCAAACCGGAACGCATCGCTCCCTACGATCGCCACCATCAGCTCGACGATCTCGAATCCCGTGTCAGCGAACCGGTGATGGAGCTCCTCCATCGTGCACTCGTCTTCCGGCGTTGGGGTACGGCCAAACGCATAGGTGAACCACTGTCGAGTAACGCACCGTTCCACCTGATCGCTTCCGGCCAGAAGCTCGGCGAGCTCCCTTGCTCCGCGAAAGTCCACCGGCTCCCTGCCGGCCTCGAAGCCGACGATCGCGCCCCGATCGTCGGTATCCGCGTCAAAGCGACCGTACTTGTCGTACCCGGCGAGACCGAGGCCGATCCGGTCCATCATTTGATGGCAGCTCCCGCAGAGCGCGTCCGCGCTCATCGCCTCGGAGTATTCGCGCGCGGTCAGGCCTTCGCTCGACGGCGCCATATCGAGGGCGTCGGCCGGAGGCGGGGGGAGCGTTTCACAGAGGAGCCGTTCTCGGATCATCTTGCCGCGGTGGATCTGCGCGGTCGCGTTCGAGTGGGCGTGGGCCGAAAGCACGATCGGCATACTCAGGACCCCGGAGCGGTCTGGCGGAAGGGGTACGCGCGCGAACTCCTCGCTGGCCTCTACGCCGTAGATCTCTCCGACCGCCCCGTTGGCAAAGGTAGAGTCGCTCGTCAGGAGATCGCGAAGCGATCCCCGTTCCTCGAGGACCGTGTGCTCCACGAACCGACGGAGCTCGGTCCGCATGTGCGCCTCGTCTTCGGCGCTCGCGTGAACGCCGGCGCCTTCAACACCGAGCCACTGGAGATGAAAGTCCTCGACCCCGCGCGCCGCTTTGGGGTCGGCGAGCATGCGCCGCGCCTCGGCTTCCAGGCCGTCGGCCGTTGCCAGTACCCCGCTCGCGGCGGCGTCGAGCAGCGCGTCGTCAGGAATCGAGCGCCAGAAAAAGAACGATAGCCGCGCCGCGAGGGCGTCAGGGTCGAGCATCCCGTCCTTCGCCGGCGCCTCGACGCGAAAAAGAAAACTCGGCGACTGGAGCACGGCTTCGATCACCAGCCGAACGCGGTCTCGAAAATCCATCCGGAGCTCACGTTCCGCGTCGTCGTAGAGCGACATCAGTGCGTCGGCTTCGTTCGCCTCGAGGGGCCGCCGAAATGCGCGCGAGCCAAAACTACGGACGAACTCCTCGACGCAGGAGCGGCCCCACTCGCGCTCCGAGCAGGGCAAAAGCGTGTCGAACCGTTCTGCGCCGAGCTCCGACAGGCTCCGCGCGGCGTCCTCGTATCGCTCGACTTCAATTTCCGAGATCGAAGTGCTCACCAAAAATCCTCCGGCCACGCCGTCGGCAAAGCGGCCGTCGCTGTTCCACCGGTCGTTGAGGGCCAACAAGTCGGTGACCGCCCACTCGTACTCTCCGGCGGTGAGCCGTCGCCCGACCGGTGGTGCGATCTCCCCCGGCGCGACGCACACCAAGGGCTCGTTGACTCCGGGGACGGGGGTGCGTTCGGCCTCCATCGAATCGAAGACGCCTTCGCATCCGCCAATCGCCAGAAGGGCCGCGCCGATCGCCCGCCAAAGTCCAGTTGAGTTCGTCATGCCTGCTCCTCGTCTTGGCTCTCGAGGTCCACCGTAGTGCGGTCGGGTGACTCCCCACATCACCGTCCTTGCGTACGTCGATTGCGATCCAACGATCCGGTGAGGCGCGACCAGGACCGGTCAGCGGGTCGCACGACCGAGGGTCGGGATCCGACGCGGCTGAGGAGAATCGAAGGCGACCGCCGAGCAACAAACGTCCACCGGCCCGGAGAACCTCGCAGGGTTGGCTCACCATGCCACTCATCGACTCAAGCGGCGGAGCGGACGCACCGGCTTGCCCACTTCCCCACCGATCGGCTTTGGGGAGCGTGGAGATGAGCTCGAGGGATCCCAGCCGTTAGGAATCCCTCCGCCCCGGTCTCAGGGTTCGTCGTCGTAGGGGCGGTCGCCCGGTCCAGGGCGCGGTTCCGGACGCTCGCGGTTGCAGAAAGACCGGCCGCACTCACGAAAGGCCCGGTCCACGCGGTCGATGGTGTTCTCGATGTCGGTCACGAACGGGGCCAGATGAAGATAGGTGAGCCACGGGTTCCAGTCGCCGTCTTCCGGGTCTTCGTAGTGGCCGACCGCTACTGCGACCACGGTGCGGCCTTGGAGCATCGGGCTCCCCAGGTTTCCAAACACCCAGGGAGTGCTCCGACCTGGGAACGTATAGGTGTACGTTTGGTTCCCGGCATAATTCGTGTGGCTGCGGGCATTCCACCGAAGGGCGGCCCGCGACTGACCTTCGGGGAAGCCAACCGATTTCACCGGGGTTCCGCGGGGGAGCGGGGGACCATCGCCCATGGTGAGGATGGGAAGCCGGCCGGTATCGACCCGGAGGAGTCGAAGCCGGTGATAGATACGCGAAGGAGAGCTGAGGATGGTCGCGGCATAGGTCGGTGTGCCGAGCGTCGTTTCTGGACGGGCTTCGACGCCGTGAGGATAGATCGTGGTGCTCGCGTAGGTGGCGCCACACCGGTCGCTGGTGAGAATCCAGTCCTCAGCGATCACCGTCCCGGCGCACCATCGCTCCCCGTGCGTGGTCATCGCCCGGATCTGAACGACCGCGCTGTCGCTCACCACGAGCGAAGCGTGGGTCGTGGCTGAGTCGTCATCATCGGGCGAGTGGATTTCCGCGGTGCAGCCCACCACTCGCAGCGCAAACAGACTTAGTCGTCGAATCATTGAAACCTCCGAACGGCACTCTTCGTTCGCCGCGCCCTTTGCACCATCACCGAGTTTGCGCAGTCGAGTTACGACCGAGGCCGGCACACCGACGGCCGCGCCCCGGTGCACTCGAATCCCCGCTCGATTCGACACGTCGCGGAGCATCCGTCGCCGTTCAGGGTGTTGCCATCATCGCACGCTTCCACGACGCCGGCCGGATCGGCTCCTTCGACGATGCCGTTGCCGCACGCGACTTCACACGAACTCGCCGGTCTCGAGGTCGGGGTGAACGAACATACGTATCCGACTTCGACCTCGCACTGAGCGGAGCAGCCGTCGTTCGCCACGAGGTTTCCGTCGTCGCATTCTTCCCGTGCGGAGCCGTCGACGTTCCCGTCGCCGCACGTGCTCCGGCAGGCTGAAGGCTCGCCGGAGCACTCATAGGCTCGCTCGCGTCGGCAGCTCGTGGAGCAGCCGTCGCCGTCGATCGTATTGCCGTCGTCGCAGTTTTCCCGCTGAGGCTCACCGACGCTTCGCCCGACTTCAACGTCACGGTCGATCGTGCCGTTGCCGCAGGTGGTAGTGCACACCGACGGTTCCCCTGTGCAGCTTCGGCCCACTTCGATCTGGCAGCTGCTGGAGCACCCGTCTCCCGATCGATCGTTGCCGTCGTCACACGTTTCTTGGGCGGCATTGATCATGTACCGGTCCACTCGACCGTTGCCGCACGCGATCGTGCAGTTTCCAGACACGTCGCATGCGAACCCGGGCTCGATTTGGCAACGCGACGAGCAGCCGTCGCCCGACGCGGTGTTTCCGTCGTCGCAGCGTTCGCCGGCGTTGCGGTTCCTCGAGCCGTTTCCGCACGTGAATGTGCAGCGTGAGGGTGTACCAGTGCATTCGTAGGCAAGCTCGGGCTGACACGTTGCCGAGCAACCGTCGCCGTCTTCCCGGTTGCCATCGTCACAGCCTTCGCCAACGACTTCATCCACCCCGCCGTTTCCACACAGGAGAACGCAGGTGGAGGGCGAGCCGGTGCACAAGTACTGCGGTTCGATCTGGCACGTGGCCGAGCAGCCGTCGTTCGAGGAGTCGTTGCGATCGTCGCATTCTTCCCCGGGTTCGAGTCTCCCGTCCCCGCATGTCGGGTAGGTGCAGTCCACGGACAGATCGAAGTCTGTCGTGTCCTGAATCGAGAGCTCGAATGGGAAGCGATACCACTCGTACGAGATGAACACCGGACGGGAGGGCTCGGAGGTGAAGGAGACCGCCGAGTCGCCATTCGGGCTCGCGCCGAACGCGATACAGGTCCCGTCGGGTCCATCCCCGCACGCGTCGCCCGCCCGTGCATCGAGCACGCGAAGCGAAAAGCTCTGGGCGGAGTCGATGGCCTGGGTTCGAATCGTCACGTGGGCGAGGCGCTCGTTTCGAAAAAAGAACATCCTCTCCAGACCCGGCGACCAAGGGTCTTCCTCGCATGCGTACCGGTCCACGAGGTCGGTACCGGAATGGGTACTCGCGGCGATCGTGGTCGAGGTATTGCAGCTGAGCCGCGGGGTGTCGGTGACCGCGGGGCACCGCTGTTCGAGAGAAGTACAGGCCGGTGGCGAACCGCTGCATATCTCTCCGGTGGCGGCACAGTCCGTACGGTCGGGTTGAAGGCAGCCGTTTGCGTCATAGCGGCAGGACACGAGCACGTCTCCGTCGCATGCGTCGGTGCTGCAGGCGACCGGAGGGCAGTTCGGATCATCGCACCGAGCGCCAGCCGAGTCGGCGACGCATCCGTTTCCTCCACAGGCAACCCGGCGCTCGCTCATACAACCGTCTGAGTCGGTCTCACAGATGACGAGCTCTGTTCCACGACATGTCACCCCCGCGTCGGTGCAGCTTGGCATCGCGGGGCAACTCGAACCGTCATGAGCGCCGGCATCCGGAGGCTCGGGAGTTGCGTCCGGCGGGGCTACCGGCGAGGGGGTGGGTGAATCACACCCACTGAAGATGGGGACCAACACGATGGCCACGCAGCAAATTCGAAACATCGTCGCTCCTTGCGAGGTCGAGCGTGCGACGCTGCGGCGATCGGGACCATCACGAGGCTTGCGTGCTTTCTGTTCAAACCGCGCAGAGTCGGTGATGGGGCGTATCGACCGGTCAGCCCACACTGCCCCATGCCCATGCGATTGGTCGGTCTGACCCTGGCTGTATGCTCGATCCACTGCGTCGGCGAGTTCGACGCCTTCGACCCGCCGGAGGCTCCCGCCTCTCGCGTGGCTCGGGTCCCCGACGCCTCCGTCGACGCGATGGCCCCGGTGGTGTGGGCGACACCGCTTCCGATCGTTCAGACCGCGAGTCAGACGACGGTCGAAAACAACGAGCGCCCGCCGGAGCCCACCCGCAGTCTGCTCTGGTACGTGGGGGCCGAGACCGGTGACCTCCTCGACCGCGAAACGTCGCGCTTCGACTCCGGTCGCGTCCACTGTCGCCGGGAGCAGCTCGAGTTCGTCGCTCCGTCCCTCCCGCACTCGGGCGCCATGGCGTTGAGGTTTCGACTCGACCCGGCGGTGCTCCGCTCCTGCGACCTGGGGGTGTTCCTGCGGAACCAGAATCGAGTGGCGGTGCCCGACGGGGAGGTCGGGTGGTACTCGTTTGCGTTTCGCCTACCAGAGTGGCGGTCGCCTAGCGCGCGGTATCAGCTGGCGAATATTCACCCCAACCGCGGCGGAGAGCGACTCCGCTTGATGATCACCGCGAACGGACACCTGGAGCTCACTTCGAACCGCATCTCGAACTTCCAACCTTTGGAACTCGGCAGCGCGAAATCGAGCGAGTGGCAAGAGGTCGTCATGCGCGTGATCGTCTCGGCCGACGCAGATCGCGGTCGCTTTCAAATGTGGCGCCGCATTCGTGGAGGGACCTACACTGAAGTCGCCGACTACCGCGGGGCCACGACCGATCTCGGCACCGACTTTCGCTATCACCTTCGAGTCGGGTTGATGGTGGAGAACCGGTCGACCGAGTGGGCGGATCCGGAGGACGTTCGAGAGGCGTTCTTCGATGAGATCCGGGTAGGCGATGCATCGGCATCCATGCGCGAAGTCACGCCGGGGAGCGGATACACGATCGACCCCGCGCGGCGTTGATTATTCGCATCACAAATGTTGCGCGCTTTCGGGCGGAGACGGGATCGCTGGCTACAACCCCCCATGCGTTGGGATCGACCGCGGTGGGCCTGCTTTTTGTTGCTCGGGGCCTGTGCGACGGACGCTGCGTCGGTGTGTACGACCGTGCAGCTGCTCGACGATGGGGATCTCCACCGCTGGCCAGAGTCTCGGTGGCTCTTGGCCGGATCGGTCGTATATCCGGCCGGTCAGGTGCCCGAGCTCACTCGCGTCTGGGGTCCCCTCGAAGGTAGCCTCGAAGCGGAACTGAGCCAGCTCGGCGGGTTTGGGGCAAATGCTGAAGTCTACTTCCGGCTCAGTGACCCGCTCGACGCCGACCGCCTCCCGCCGGGGGCGGCTGAGCTTTGGGTTCGCACCGGTTCAGCACCGTTCGAACCGTGGCCGGCGGCCGTCGAGCTTGCGGAGGATGGGTGTGGGTGGAGGAAGTGGAAATCGACGGTCAACGCGTCCGGGCGACGCACCAAAACATGCCTGGGAGCGACACCGGAGCGGCACTCTGGTTGGATTTTCTTGCTTCTTGGCGGCGCGGGGCGGCGCGCATCGACCCGCACTCGTTCAATGACCCGCCCTGCCCTGGCGGTACGGGCCCTGTCGGCGCCGGCCTCGGTGTTCGACGGTCCGGTCGATGAGTACAATGTCGGCGTGGGCTTGGGCTCGTCGGGCGACTACCTTCACCTCGATACCGTAGCGAGCGGTGGGATGGGTCAGGTGAGCCTGGCGGTTCGTCGCGAGGGACGGTTTCAACGCCTGTTCGCGGTGAAGCGGCTCCGGCCGGAGCTCTCGAAGGATGAGGAAGCCAAGAGCTCCTTCTTGGAAGAAGCCCGCGTCGCCGGACTTCTTCGCCATCGTGCGGTGGTCCCGGTGCTCGACTGTGGAGTCGACGACGACGGGCCCTATCTGGTGATGGACTTCGTGCGGGGAATGTCGCTCTCGAAGCTCCTCAAGGTCATGGCTCGACGCCAGCGCAGCATCCCCGTGCAGGTCGCGGTACGAATTCTTCGCGACCTCGCGGATGGGCTTCATGCCGCCCACGAGCTACGAAGCGATGAGGGCAAGCCCCTCGAGCTCATCCACCGGGATGTCTCTCCACAAAATGTCCTCATCGGCTTCGACGGAGGGGCTCGGCTCACCGATTTTGGGATCGCCCGGGCACTCGGGCGAGTGGATGAGACCAAGAGCGGGATCCTCAAGGGCAAGCTCGCATATATGGCTCCGGAGCAGCTTCAGTTCCTTCCTCTCGATCGACGCTCGGACCTTTTCGCGTTGGGAGTCGTCGCGTTCGAGGTCGTCTCCAGTCGGCGTTTGTTCCGAGGAGACACGTTTCACGAAGTGGCGCGTTCGATCCTCAGCGGTCCGCGACCGTCGCTCCGCAGCTTGGTGCCGTGCCCGGTCGACCTCGACCGGCTGGTCGCGGAACTGCTCGATGTGGATCCGGAACGCCGACCGAAGACCGCTCGACGCGTTCGGGACCGGCTGGATGCGATCATCGCGGAGCTCGCCTCAACGGAGGGAACCAAGAGCGTAGAGGAGTTCTTAGAGCGGGAGGCTGGAGAAGAGCGCGAGCGCGTCAACGCCTGGATCGCGAGGCTTCTCGAAGGCGCGGAGTCGCCGGCCCCAAAGGTCGAGGTAGAATCGCTGGGCCCAAACGCCGAAAAGGGTTCGCGGCCGCGCCCGTGGGTCCGCCTGGTGCTCCCCGCGATCATTGCCGCGCTAGTCGCGCTAGGGACGGTGTGGGGGTGGACTCTCGTGTCGGCCGCTCCGGCCGAGTCGCCGGCCGCAGCTCCCGCCAATCCTTCGGCGTTCGGTGCAGAAGCTGCCGGGCGCCCGCCCGTCCCCGATGAACCCGCGGTGGTCGAAGTGACTCCCATTCCTTCCGATCAAGACGCGAGAGCGGATGCACCCGAGGCAATAGCCGCCATGACCACGAAGGCGACGCCGATGACGCGACCGAGCATGCAACGGGTTCGGTCGATGCGCACCCCGTCGGTCCTCGACCAGCTACAGCGGCCGCGCGAGTTTCAGCAAGGACCCTCGAGCCGGTGACCCCGGTCGGAACACCATCGACCAACGGGGACCCCGATCGCGCGGCGCTACCCCTTCCCGGTACGGCTCTTTGCCAGATTCTGCTGGCGCTCGTGACGTGGTGTGGCGCCGAGGTGCCGGCAACCGCCCAAGGCCCGGAGGATGGGAGGGAGAGTTTCGAAGCGGCCATGGAAGCAAGCGCGGACGGGCGGTACGCGGAAGCGGTGGGCCTCTTTCGCCGTTCGCTGTCGGAGCGGGACCTCCCGGAGACCCGGCTCAACCTTGCGGTGCTGCTCGAAGAGCTCGGGCAGGGAATGGCGGCGTTGCGCGAGATCGACGCGATCCGGTCGCTCCCTTCGAGCGCGGTTCCGATCGCGACGCGCCGCGCCGCCGATGACCTTCGATCTCGCATTCTTCAATCCACTGGACAGGTCGTCCTCGAGCTCGAGCCGGGTGACGCGGAGGTCCGAATCGATGGCGCAATCTACGAGTCGCGGGATCTTGCCCTGACGGCCGGCGAGCACCGGGTACGCATCGAGGCGCCGGGATACGTGGCCTACGAGCGAACCATCACCGTCGAACGCGGCGTCCCCCAGTCGATTCGGGTCGGGGTCGATCGCGCCGTCGGACGCGTGTCGGTAACGAGTCATCCGGACGCTCGCGTGGTCATCGAGGGGATCGGCGAGGGACGTGGTTCGTTGACCCTCCCCGCGCCGGTGGGGCTTCGGACCGTGCGGGCCGAGCTCGAAGAAGAATTCGAGGAGCGAGAGATTCGCGTGATCGCCGATGAGGTGATCGAAGTCAACATGCCGCTTCGGGAGTCGGGGTTTCCCTGGGGGTGGATCGTTGGCGCGAGTGCGGTGGTGGTCGTCGCTGCGGTCACGGTTCCGCTCCTTCTCGCCTTTACGTCGCTCGGACAGTCCGGACTCGATCCGAACCCTGCCACCGGGGTGATCGAGGAACGATGAAGCGGGCGTTCATAGCCGCGATCATTGTGGCGTGGGCCCTCGGCGGGTGTCGTGACACGGCCTTCGTGTTGGTCGTCGGCGTTTCGGAAGAAGACCGCGCGGCACTCGCGGAGGGGGAGGAGCTACGCTGGTTTGCGCAGCGGGATGGGGTGGGCGGACCGGAGCGGTTCGGTGAGCAAACCGCCCTCGTTCGGGTATCGAGCGACGGTGATGCGAGCCGGCCCGCGCCTCCGTTCCGCATCGTCTACCTTCCTTCGGACGAGCCGGCCCCGACCGAACTCGTCGTTGAGCTCGCCGCCGAGGACGGTCGGCGGGTCGGAGCCCTCTCGGAGAACCTGCTCGGGCGCGGGATTCCGGTGCGAATCGAAGAAGGCGATATCGTCGAGCGGTTCGCCGAGCTTCGACCGGCCTGTACGATGAGCTGCCCTTCAGGTCAGGTGTGCGTGGCCGACGTCTGCGTGAGCCCGTGCGACGATGAGTTTTGTGTGCCCGGCGCGGAGCGCTGCGAGGACGTCGACGGGGGGCGAGCGTGTCGGACGATTTGTCCCTCGGACCCGATGGGCGTCTGCGCCCCGAACGAGCTCTGCGACGCGGTTCGCGGCTGCTCTGAGGCGTGCGGGACCGTCGTGTGTGGGGGCGACCAGACGTGCGACGACGGCCGCTGCGTGACCCGATGCGGAGCGGCGACCTGCGACGCAGGACAGGTCTGCTCCGACGGGGCCTGCGTCTGTAGTTCCTGTGACTGCACGGTGGCGCCGGCCGCGGTTCCCGAGAGCGAGCGGATCTATCGGGAAGACGCCCTGTCGGGCGGCGACTCGACTCCGGTCCTTGAAATCACAGGGGGAAGCGCG